>NZ_JBGQQS010000007.1:0-133155 GCF_045528365.1 Desemzia sp. FAM 23988 | reverse complement strand
CCTTGACTACGATTGCCTTATCCGTCATTGCGATGAATGTAGATAACATTAATCGCAATCGCTTGCGCTCTTTTTTTGGACAACTGAAAAATCGGAAAAAAAGCTGTTTAGTTCTATTGAACTTTTCACCATTTCAAATTAGCCCAATTGTTCAGTAGGCATTATGTACTTTCATGTGTCTTTCAGAACTGTGATTTATCTCCATAGTTAGCTCGATAAGAACCGTTCAAACCAGCTTTTTGCCCAATTCCACTTAATTGTCTAATTAGTTCATCTTGCTCTTCACTAAATGTTATTTTTTCAGTAAAGGCTTTAAAATAAATGAAATTGATTAGACGATTAATCAGAGGAGGATTTTCCTTAGAGTCATTAAGTCTTTTATATACTTTCAATAGAACTTCTTTAATGTCTTCCATTTCTTCGCCTGTATTAGACTGAACAAGGTTATTATATAAATCATGTACAAGTCGTTTCGACTCATTTCCCATCCTATCCATCTCCTTTTTTATATTCTATGTCCTTATTGTGTCATTATTACGGATTTAATTCAAATCGATTTAAGAAAAAAGGAGGGGAGATATAGTGAAAAAAAACAAAGAAAGTAAATGGAAATTTATTCTTTGGATCGTTTCGTTAGTTGTCATTGGAATTCTAGGAATGCCAGGAATCCCTGTCGATCAAATTGACGATAAATAATTCTAGAATAGAGTTGGTAACTTTTTGAACCGAAAAAATAACCTTATTAATTCAAGGTTTTAGATACACTATTTTAAGCAATTTCATGTATCTGAAATTTCTAGTTTACAGAGAAATTTTTTTCAATTGGATAATTTTTCTTTATAATTAAGAAATGCTGTTTGTTATTTTTTTATGAAAGGTGAATTTTATTTATATGCCTAGAAATAAAGCAGCACTATTAATAGGTATTATGATTGCTCTATCGGTATTGTTATATGACATTCTTTTTGCTAGGTTATTACCGGATGATTTAACAAGAACAACCGGTAGAATGATCTTTATACTTATATTTGGAGGCATTACTGAGTTGTACATAAAGAAACGTAATGCTAAAAAATAAGTATTTCTCGAAGTCTTAGTCGACCAAATTGTTATCTTACATACTCAATATAGGTAAATCAATCGTATCAAAAAAAGGATTCTGCTACTTAATAAAGTAGTAAAATCCTTTTTTTATATTAAATATACTTGCTCTCGCATCACAAGTATCTGCTATTAAATGATAAACTCCAATTTTGTAGCGCAATTACCTTGATTGGCGGTTAACCCTTTTTCATGTTGTTTAGTTATTCTTCACTGAATTCATACCCTACAAGGAAACTATCCGTTTTAAAAAGTAAGGCATTGTCCTCATCCCTGAACAATCGATCTCCTACGATAGTTAACTTGTATTGTATCTCTTCGCCTACTTGAATAGTCACCTTGTCGTCTTCTCGAATAACTTCATAGTCCGCGTAAACTTCCCCGCTTTCAAATGGAAAATCAATGATTAGCGACGGATCCCAATAGCTGTAATCTGCTTCTATCCCATTTTCAGAGAATAGCAACGTAACTGGATCTGTGGCTTGAAGAATTACACCTTCTTCCTCTGCAATAGAGTGCCAAGTATCATTGGTTGCTTCATCACTAGAGCAACCTGCTAAAAACAAACCTACCACCAAAAACTGCAGTAAACCAACTACCAAATTTCTTTTCATATGTAAGTTCCTCCCCTTAAAATAAGTATAGCAGTTTCAACCTTTAAAGCTTGGATCTTGTCATATATGACAATCTAAACTGTTTTGAAAATAGGGTTTTTAAATAACAACAAAACAAAAATCTCCTACTACACATTTGTTAGCGCTAAGTGAGGGGGAATTTGCTGAACGGGTAAGTCTATTCTAAAGAACAAGTCGCGTAAACAGCCTGTTTTGTGGTATACTATCCAAGAATGATTTTTTGGAAAATGACTGAATTTAACATTGAAATGCTAACAAAGTGATTGAATATAAGGAGGTACTCACGTGGCAGATAAAGAAACATTTTATATTACGACCCCTATTTATTATCCAAGTGGAAAATTGCATATTGGAAATGCGTATACAACGATTGCTAGTGACGTTATGGCTCGCTACAAGAGAATGAAAGGTTTTGACGTCTTTTATTTGACAGGAAGCGACGAACACGGGCAAAAAATCGAGCAAAAAGCTCAAGAATTGAACATTTCTCCTCAAGAATACGTAGACGGTATGGCTGAAGGAATGCAAAAATTGTGGGAAATGTTAGAAATCAGCAACGACAAATTTATTCGTACTACTGATCCGACACACGAAAAAGTGGTAGCAGCTATTTTTGAACGTTTCTTAGAGCAAGGCGATATTTATTTGGATGAATACGAAGGCTGGTATTCTGTACCGGACGAAACATTCTATACAGAGACTCAATTAGAAGATGTCGAACGCGATGCTGACGGCAACGTCATTGGCGGGAAATCGCCTGACAGCGGCCACCCTGTTGAATTGGTCAAAGAAGAATCTTACTTCTTCAAGATGAGCAAATACGCAGATCGTTTATTGAAATATTACGAAGATCATCCTGATTTTATTCAACCCGAATCACGTAAAAATGAAATGATCAACAACTTTATCAAACCAGGTTTGGAAGATTTAGCTGTTTCACGAACGACTTTCAGCTGGGGAATTCAAGTTCCAAGCAATCCGAAACATGTAGTTTATGTGTGGATCGATGCTTTGGCAAACTACATCACAGCGATGGGTTACGGAACAGAAGATGACTCATTGTTCAACAAATTCTGGCCGGCTGATGTGCACATGGTTGGAAAAGAAATCGTTCGTTTCCACACGATTTACTGGCCAATTATGTTGATGGCGCTTGATTTGCCATTGCCGAAAAAAGTCTTTGGCCATGGCTGGTTATTGATGAAAGATGGTAAAATGTCTAAATCTAAAGGAAATGTTGTCTACCCAGAAATGTTGGTTGAGCGTTACGGCTTGGACTCATTACGCTACTACTTGATGCGCGAAGTGCCATTTGGCAGCGACGGGGTCTTTACACCAGAAGATTACGTTTCTCGTATCAATTATGACCTAGCCAATGACTTAGGAAACCTATTGAACCGTACAGTTGCGATGATCAATAAATATCTGGGCGGTAAATTACCTGCTTACAGCGGTGCGCAAACAGCGTTCGACAACGAGTTAAAAGCTCTTGCGGATAAAGTGGTAGCAGACTACCAAGTTGAGATGGACAATATGCAGTTCGGAAGCGCCTTGAACCATATTTGGACATTGATCTCTCGTGCGAACAAATATATTGATGAGACAGAGCCTTGGAAATTAGCGAAAGACGACAGTAAAACAGCTGAATTGTCTAACATCATGGTTCATTTGGCAGAAAGCTTACGCGTTTCAGCGGTATTGCTGCAACCATTTATGACGCATTCTCCAAAAGCGATCTTCACGCAATTGGGTATGGATGTTGAAGCGGCAGGAACATGGGAAACCGTTGCATTTGGTGATTTCCAAGCTGAAACACAAGTGGTCGCTAAAGGTGAGCCGATCTTCCCTCGTCTAGATACAGAAGAAGAAGTCAACTACATCAAAGAACAAATGGCTGGCGGTACTCCTGTTATCGAAGAGGAAGAAGCTGCAGCTGAATGGAACCCGGAAGAAACAGAATTGGTTTCCATCAAAGATAAAGAGATCAAATTTGATGCCTTTGAAAAAGTAGAATTGAAAGTAGCAGAAGTCATTGAATGCTCTAAAGTTGAAGGAGCCGACAAACTTTTGAAATTCCGCTTAGACGCTGGAGACAAAGGACACCGCCAAATCCTATCGGGAATTGCACAATGGTATCCAGACCCAGAAGCGTTGATTGGTAAAAAAGTGATCATCGTTGCCAACTTGAAACCACGCAAAATGCGCGGCGAAATCAGCCAAGGCATGATCCTATCCGCTGAAAAAGACGGCGAACTGAAAATCATCGAAGCACCAATTGAAGCACCAAATGGATCAGAAGTAGCTTAGAGAGTGCAACAAGGTGAGTGATGGGACATTTGCGTATCTTTTTTGAGAGATTTTAGGTGAAAAGGGCACGCAAAATGGATTTACGTTCCTTTTTCTTCCATAATGCACATAAATAGTAACGCAAACTTGTTTTGTGTTCCCTTTTTCAAGATTTGAACGTGATTAGGGAACGTAAAAACTAAATGGCGGCTCTTCTCCGTCAGCAAAAGCCGCAATGTTTGCCGTCAATCTGAATATACAAAAATTAAACACTTCAAAAGAAGGGATGGGATCAGTTGTCCCAGCCCTTCTTTTGCGTTAAATTCTATTTGAAAGGAAATGAACACCAATATGTTATTTGATACACATACGCATTTAAATGCCGAACAATTCAGTGATGATATCCCAGAGACCCTAAAAAAAGCGGCTGAACATGATGTGACTCGTATGGCTGTAGTGGGATTTGATACGCCGACCATCGATAAATCGTTGGCTTTAAGCCAAGAATACGATCATATTTACAGTATCGTTGGCTGGCATCCGACCGAAAGCCACTCGTATACCGATGCAATCGAAGAAAAATTGTACCACCAATTGCAATTGCCCAAAATAGTGGCGATGGGAGAAATGGGGCTGGATTACCACTGGCCAGATTCAACGAAAGAAGAGCAATTTGAAGCTTTCCGTCGTCAAATTAGAGTCGCTAAAGAATTGAAACTCCCCGTCAGCATCCACAATCGCGAGGCGACAGAAGATGTCTACAAAATCTTGAAAGAAGAGCACATCGAAGATATCGGCGGCATCATGCACAGTTTTGGTGAGAGCACGGACTGGATGGAACGTTTTCTAGATCTGGGTATGCACATTTCACTGAGTGGGGTCGTGACCTTTAAAAATGCACCTGAAGTCCGCGAAGTAGCTAAAGCTGTTCCATTTGATAAATTGCTGATTGAAACGGATGCGCCTTACTTGGCTCCGATGCCGTTCCGCGGAAAGCGAAATGAACCGGCTTACGTGAAATACGTGGCGGAAGAAGTCGCAAAACAACGCGGTATCACATATGAAGAAGTGGGACAGCAAACGACTGCCAATGCCAATCGCTTGTTTGGGTTGGACGCATGAAAAAAATAAAAGAAATCATTGTGGTAGAGGGCAGAGACGATACGCGACGCATCCAAGAATCGGTGATTGCCGACACGATCGAGACGAACGGCTCTGCCATTAATGACCAGACCTTGGCGTTGATTGAAAAAGCACAAATCGATCGCGGTGTTATCGTCTTTACCGATCCCGATTATCCAGGAGAGAAGATTCGCAAAACGATTTCTCAAGCGATTCCTGGAGTAAAACATGCTTTTTTAACGGTTGATGAAGCTCGGCCGAAACACAAAGGCAGTTTAGGGATCGAGCATGCAGCACCAGAAAGTATTCAAGCCGCTTTAGCAAAAGCCTATACGCAAACAATCGAACAAAAGCGATTGATTCCGAGAGAACTGCTGTTTGAGCTGGGATTAACAAGTGGACCAAATGCCAGTCACTATCGTAAACTGGTAGGAGACGCCTTGAATATTGGCTACACGAATGGCAAACAATTGCAGAAACGATTGCAGATGTTCCAAATCAAACCTGAGACATTGATTGAGACAATGAATACCATAATGGAGGAAAAGCGGAATGAATCTTAAAGATATTGCAACTCCGAGCAGAACAAAAGAAATTTTACAGAAGCATGGTTTTTCCCTAAAGAAAAGTCTGGGGCAAAACTTTATCGTCGAACCCAATATTTTGGCCAATATCGTCAAAGCCGCTGGATTAGATGAGAATACGAATGTCATCGAAGTTGGGCCGGGTATAGGGGCTTTAACGGAATATGTCGCCCGCAGCAGCAAGCAAGTTGTAGCGTTTGAGATTGATGACCGATTGATCCCTGTCTTGGAAGACACGCTTAGTCCGTATGACAACATCCGTGTTGTTCACCAAGATGTGCTGAAAGCTCATTTGAAAGAAGTGTTGGCAGAGACGATCGACTTGGATGAACGCTTGATGGTCGTAGCCAACTTGCCTTACTACATCACAACACCGATCATTATGCACTTTTTAGAGTCGGAAATGAGAATCGATGGCTTGGTCATTATGATGCAGAAAGAAGTGGCAGACCGTATTACAGCGGCTCCTGGCAGCAAAGCTTACGGCTCACTGTCCATTGCGATTCAATATTACATGGAAGCTGAAATAGCCTTTATTGTGCCAAAAACGGTCTTCGTACCGCAGCCCAACGTGGATTCAGCTATTCTTAAATTAACGCGCAGAGACACTCCAGTGGCAGAAGTGAAAAATGAAGAACTCTTTTTCAAATTGGTTCGGGCGGCATTTGTGCAACGCCGAAAAACGATCTGGAATAATCTGCTGATCCGTTATGGAAAAACAGATGAAGTGAAAGCAGAATTGACCAAAGGACTAGAAGCAGCAGGCATTGACCCTAAGCGCCGCGGAGAAACGATATCGATTGTCGAGTTTGGCAAATTAGCTGATGCTTTGGATGAAAAAGTGTTAAAAGAAGATTAAGATTGTGTAAACAAAAAAGCGAAATGCCTGATTTAAAGGTTTTTGTAACGCTTTATTATGAGAATAATATTAGTTGTGCAAAAGAAATTTCTATGATACACTTCAAAAGTTTGCCTAATTGTGTTATAATAAAGCTATTAGGTGAGGTGAATCTGAATGCCAATAACATTGGGAAGCATTAAAGAAAGCTTAGATTGTCGATTAGGTAAGAAGATTATGGTGACCGCGCAAACTGGTCGTAAGAGAAAGACAGAAAGAAAAGGTATTTTAAGAGATACTTATCATTCCGTATTTGTGATAGAATTAGACCAAGAAGAAAATGCTTTTGAACGTGTATCTTATAGTTACACGGACGTATTGACTCATGCTGTAGAAGTTGAATTTTTAGAAGATGAAGTCGTACAATACGCTTAAAAAATGAATAGTAAATGCAAAGAGCTGAGCCACTAATAAAATGGTTTAGCTCTTTTTTTGTATGGATTTAGGAGTTTTTGTCTTCTAGCGTTGGTAAAAAAGTTTCCTCTGACCTATGACCTATGGGTTGGTTGCTGGGGTAAATCCTGGTGTTTAATTCTATAAGTTGAGGTAAGAAATGTAGCGTATTCTTTGATAAGGTCAACGTATTCTTTCAGATGTGTACTTTATTCCATGTGAAAGAGGCTTTTTTTGATGAGTAACTCGATTTTATTCATCAAGGCAGTTTTGCCCTTGATGTTCAGAGCTCATTCTTCATCAAGGCGGTTTTGCTCTTGATGTTCAGAGCTCATTCTTCATCAAGGCAGTTTTGTCCTTGATGTTCAAAGCTCATTCTTCATCAAGACGGTTTTGCTCTTGATGTTCAGAGCTCATTCTTCATCAAGACGGTTTTACTCTTGATGTTCAAAGCTCATTTTTCATCAAGGCGGTTTTGCCCTTGATGTTCAAAGCTCATTCTTCATCAAGACGGTTTTACTCTTGATGTTCAGAGCTCATTCTTCATCAAGGCGGTTTTACTCTTGATGTTCAGAGCTCATTCTTCATCAAGGCAGTTTTACTCTTGATGTTCAGAGCTCATTCTTCATCAAGGAGATTTTGCTCTTGATGTTCAAAGCTCATTCTTCATCAAGGCGGTTTTACTCTTGATGTTCAGAGCTCATTCTTCATCAAGGCAGTTTTACTCTTGATGTTCAAAGCTCATTCTTCATCAAGGCAGTTTTGCCCTTGATGTTCAAAGCATACTTTTCATCAAGGAGTTGAGCCCGTAATCGTATCTCAAGGCTTGCAAGCTTCTGACTTCAAAAAAGGAACTAAATCTAAGATAACTCTGCTTTGATTCAGAAATGGCAAAATTCTGCGCTTTTTGATGAACTTTTCATGAGATTACAAACTCTTCCTTTTCAAATCAGCTTTTTTCAGCTACTATATTTTACAGAGAAGTAAAAGAAAAGTGCGAAAGGAGGAACTGGAAGATGGAGATTGTGGAAGAAAAAGCGCCGGCGAAGATCAATTTAAGTTTAGATGTCCTTCATAAACGAGATGATGGCTACCATGAAATGGAATTGGTCATGACTTCGATTGATTTAGCGGATCGCTTAACGTTGACTTTATTGGAAGAGAACCGTATTTTAATTGAAAGCAACAACGGTTTTTTGCCTTTAGACGAACGGAATATAGCTTATCGTTCAGCTATGTTATTGAAGAAACAATTTAATATCCGTCAAGGGGTGCACATTTATATTGAAAAAAACATCCCGATTGCTGCTGGTTTAGGCGGCGGAAGCAGTGACGCTGCTGCAACGCTTAGAGGACTGAATCGGTTATGGAACATCGGACTTGATTTGGACGAATTGGCAGAGCTAGGTGCGCAAATCGGCTCAGATGTCCCTTTTTGCATCTATGGCGGTTCTGCATATGCCTATGGTCGAGGAGAGAAAATCAAGCCACTGGAAGAAGTTCCACAATGTTGGGTAGTTCTAGTGAAACCACGCAGAGGAATCTCCTCATGGACAGTATTCGAAGGATTGGATGTAGATAAACTAGCCCATCCAGATACGGAGAGCATTTTAAATGCAATCGACTGCATGGATTATTCAACGATGGCCGATCATTTAGGCAATGCTTTAGAAAATATCTCCATGCATAAGCAGCCTAAAATCGAGCAAATCAAACAAAAGATGCTTCAGTTTGGAGCAGATACGGCATTAATGAGCGGAACAGGTCCTACAATATATGGACTATGCCAAAAGTATTCACGTGCGCAACGCGTGTTTAATGGACTCAAGGGCTTCTGTAATGAAGTATATTTGGTAAGAACCTTGAAGTAGTCGACCCTTTAAAGCTTAAAAATTCATTGATTGGAGTTATACTGATTCTGGATAAGCGATTTGGTCATCATCACTGGATAGATTGGAGAATTAAACATGAAGACTAAAGAATTGATTAACTTTGTTTTGGATATTGGGGAACAAATGCTGATCAGTGGAGCGGAAGTGAATCGAGTAGAAGATTCCATCACTAGAATGTGCAGTGCATACGGAGCCAAACGAGTAAACGTGTTGACGATCACCTCTAGTATTATACTGACAGTGAGAATGTTGGACGGCGAATTGTATACGCAAACCAGAAGAATCAGGTCTTATGTAACAGATTTGAACAAATTGGATCGCTTGAACCACTTATCCCGCGTTATCGTGAACCAACAACCCAGCTTGGAAAAGATAGAGCATGAAATTGAGCAAATCGATTTAATCGGAGTGTATTCTACTAGCCATCAATACTTCATCTATGCGTTGGTCGCATCCTCCTTCACCGTCTTTTTCGGCGGAAATGTTGGGGATACAATTGTTTCCGCCTTAGTGGCCATGCTGCTGAAGTGGATGATCAGTTTTATCAAAAAGGTCGATAAAAATACTGTTATTACCAATCTATTTTGTTCATTTGTAGTCGGTATTGTGACCATCTTGACGGTCAATCTTGGATTTGGCACAAATGTGGACCACATCATCATTGGAAATATCATGTTATTGATTCCTGGGCTGGCGCTGACCAATGCCGTCAAAGATATTATCAGTGGGGAACCATTTCTGGATTATTGAGGCTGAGTGAAGCCTTCGTCGCAGCTGTTTCAATCGCTTCTGGCTTTAGTTTGGCGACTTTGCTCATGGGAGGGCTGATATAAATGGAAGAGATCATACAAATCATAGCGTCCTTTTTCTGTTCAGTCGCTTTTGCATTGTTGTACAACATTCGTGGGAAAAAAGTTATCCTGGCTGGATTTGGAGGCATGATTTCGTGGGGAATTTATATAGGCATCGGAATCGTCCACCCGAATGAAATGATCCAGTACTTTTTCGCAGCGGCTTTTGTTACATGGTACTCGGAATTTCTGGCGCCAATTCTAAAAACACCGGTGACTGTTTTCCTTTCACCAGGTATCATCCCATTCGTTCCAGGACGAGGACTATATTATACGATGAGTTATGCATTAAATGGGGAGTTGACGTTGTTTACTGAAATGGGCTTGAATACATTAGCAACAGCTGTTAGTATTGCTGCCGGAATCATGGGCGCATCAGCAGTTTACCGTATTGTCAGAGGGGTCACACGCTTCAACCGACGCAAACGAACCACTTAAACTAGATACTGTTGATAAGGGGCTAGGTAACTCTAGCTCTATTTTTTTGCCGATGAAAAATGTTGAGTTAGTTGGTGGTTTTTGAGGTGACGGCTGTGACTAAGTTGGTGAGGAGCTAAATAGTGTTTTTAAACGGTGTGATATGGTACTAAGAGGGTATTTAAATACTATATAGTGCTTTCAAAAAGAGAGATATGGTACAAAGAGGGTGCTTGAGTACTATATAGTATTTTCAAACAGCGTGATATGGTACAAAAGAGGTGTTTAAGTACTATATAGTGCTTTCGAACAAAGAGATATAGTACAAAAAAAGGTGTTTAAGTACCATATAGTGTTTTCAAAAAGAGAGATATGGTACAAAGAGGGTGTTTAAGTACTATATAGTATTTTCAAACAGCGTGATATGGTACAAAAAAGGTGTTTAAGTACCATATAGTGCTTTCGAACAGAGAGATATGGTACAAAAAAGGTGTTTAAGTACCATATAGTGCTTTCAAAAAGAGAGATATGGTACAAAGAGGGTGTTTAAGTACTATATAGTGCTTTCGAACAGAGAGATATGGTACAAAAAAGGTGTTTAAGTACTAT
This sequence comes from Desemzia sp. FAM 23988, assembly GCF_045528365.1. Lineage (NCBI taxonomy): Bacteria > Bacillati > Bacillota > Bacilli > Lactobacillales > Carnobacteriaceae > Desemzia > Desemzia sp. FAM 23988. Next base: position 122,367 of record NZ_JBGQQS010000007.1, on the reverse strand, counting down.
ATAGTATTAAAAAAAGATGAATGGTTCTGAGACAACAACTAAAGTGCACTTAGTACCTTCACAAGTGCCAAATAACTCCAAACGAAACGAAACGAAACAAACAAGCTTTCTTAGAAGTGAACATATGTTGAGCTGAACGACTTTCTCCGCTCTAGACGAGTTGCGGAAATCTGACTTTCGCAACGCTCTTATTTTTTTGTTGACGTAGTGGTTTGATAGTGATAAGCTACTTAAGGATTCGTAAATAGTAACAGTTACGATTTATGGAAATTGTAATCTGAGCATCGGAACTAAACCCAAGATTTGAAATCCTGAATCTAAACCTATAAAAATACACTCAAAAAAGATCTTAATTTGGAGGTAATGAATATGAGAAAATTACATAAATGGCTATCAATAAGTGCCGTTTCCGGCTTAGTGTTTTTTTTAGCAGCTTGTACAGCGCCGACAACGGAAGAATCTGGTGCACCGGCAGAAGAAGACAAGCTTCAAGTGGTGACGACGTTTTACCCGATGTATGATTTTACCAAACAAGTAGCTCTGGACAATGCAGATGTGTCGATCCTAGTGCCATCAGGGTCAGACACGCATGGATTTGAACCAAGTGCTAAAGATGTGGCGCAAATTCAAGAAGCTGATGTGTTCGTCTACAATAGTGAAGAAATGGAAACCTGGGTTCCCAGTATTTTAGAAAGCATCGACACGACTGATGTGGTCATCGTAAATGCCAGTGAGGGAATCGAATTGTTGGAAGGGTCTCACACTGAGGAAGAAGAACAGGACCACGATCATGAAGCAGAAGAAGGGCATTCGCATGAAGTCGACCCTCACATTTGGCTGGATCCGGTTCTGGCTCAAGAAGAAGTCACGAACATCAAAGAAGGCTTGATCGAAGCTGACTCTGCAAATGAAGCACTGTATGAAGAAAACGCAACAGCTTTCCAAACGGAATTGCAACAATTGGATGAAGAGTATGCAGCAGCATTTGAAACCGCTGAAAACCGTACGTTTGTGACACAGCATGCAGCGTTTGCTTATTTGGCGGACCGTTATGATTTACACCAAGTAGCGATCTCAGGATTGTCGACAGATGCAGAACCAAGTCCGTCTGAATTAACGGAGATGTCTAATTTTATCAATACGCAAAATGTTGAATACATTTACTTTGGCAAAACGACTTCATCCGCTATTTCAGAAACGTTGGCTAATGAGACAAATACACAATTAGCTGTGCTGGATCCAATCGAAGGAGTCACGGAAGCGGATCAAGAAGCTGGAGTGGATTATCTACAAGCGATGCGAAATAATTTGGAAGCTTTGAAATTAAGCATCCAGTAGCAAATGAGATCCTAGAGAAAGAAAGAAGGGAAAATGATGCACTATATTGAAGTAGAAAACTTGTCTTTTCATTATGAAGACGAGCCGGTTTTGCAGAATATCGATTTCACCGTTGATGCAGGAGAGTTTGTGATCTTGACAGGTGAAAACGGAGCTGCCAAATCTACTTTATTGCGTAACATATTGGGCTTATTGAAGCCGTCGACTGGCTTTGCTAAGATTTCTCCCGTCAATACGCGCAATGAAAAGTTAGCCTTGGGATACATTCCTCAACAAGTGGCTTCATACAATGCCGGTTTCCCAAGTACAGTATTGGAGCTGGTACAGTCGGGCCGTTACCAACGCGGCAAATGGTTCAAGAGACTGGATAAAGAAGATCATGTTCATGTCAAACGAGCGCTAGAGTCTGTTGGGATGTGGGATCAGCGCGATAAAAAAGTCGGCGATCTTTCTGGCGGGCAGAAGCAGCGCATCTCATTGGCGCGGATATTTGCGACGGACCCGGATCTATTTATTTTAGATGAACCGACAACGGGAATGGACATTGAATCTCGTACGCAATTTTATGAATTGTTAAAACACAATAGTGAATTTCATGGCAAAGGGATCTTGATGGTGACTCATGATCATGAGGATATCAAACAATATGCTGACCGCCATATTCATCTTGTTCGGAAGGAGGATTCGCCGTGGAGATGTTTTTCTATGGATTCATGCAAAGAGCCTTCCAAGCTTCACTCTTAATCGCTATTATTGCACCGATCTTAGGCTTTTTTTTGATTCTGCGCCGACAGTCCTTAATGGCTGATACACTGTCGCACGTGTCTTTAGTCGGAATCGCATTAGGATTTTTGCTGAATTTAAATCCAACGTTAACGACTATGTTTGTTGTGATCGTGGTGGCGATCATATTAGAATACTTAAGACTGGAATTCAAGTCTTACTCAGAAGTTTCGCTGGCGATTTTGATGTCCGGTGGTTTAGCATTAGCGTTAGTGTTGATGAGTTTTGTAGATGGCGGGACCAATACCAGCATCGACCAGTTTTTATTTGGCTCGATCGTGACGATCAGTCCGCAGCAAGTTCAAATTTTAGCTGCACTATGTGTGATCACAGTCGTGATGTACTTCGTTTTCCGCAAGCCCATGTACGTGCTGACGTTTGATGAAGATACGGCTTTTACCACTGGGCTTCCCGTGCGCCTGATGTCGGTTTGCTTTAATGTATTGGTAGGGGTAGCGATTGCGGTTATTATGCCGATCGCAGGTTCATTACTGGTTTCGGCTATTATTATTCTGCCTGCAGCTATTGCCATGCGTTTGAGCAAACACTTTAATTACGTGATCTTAGTTGGTATCGTGATCGGTATTGTTGGGATGTTCTCCGGGCTGTCGGTATCTTACTATGCCGGAACGCCAGCAGGAGCTACGATCGCCTTAGTCTTTATCGCTATTTTCATTCTCATCTCTATAGTGAATCAAGTAGGAACTGCCATGCGTAAAAAAGGTTCATAAGCAACTTTCCTCAAATAAAATCGTGTACTGCTTTTCAGCGGTAGGCGTTTTTTATTTGCCAAAAATGGAAATCCGAATAATGTTTTGAGAGGAATACGAAAATTTAAGAAAAAAAGATGTGAAAGTTGTGTGAAAGGCGAACATTTTTATCATTTTCACACTAATTTACTACCTATTTTTTATATAAATGCGTATAATAGAGAAGAACCCTTCAATGAGGAAGCAGACTAAGAAAGAGAGGTGCTATAATGAAAGTAAAAAGAAGTGAACGATTGATCGATATGACGCGTTACTTATTAGAACGACCGCATACCCTTGTTTCTTTAACTTTTTTTGCTGACCGATACGACTCCGCTAAATCATCGATTAGTGAAGACTTGACCATTATAAAAAAAACGTTTAAAGACAGAGGAATAGGTATTCTAGAAACCATAGCAGGAGCTGCAGGTGGTGTGCGTTATATCCCTAAGATTTCCTCAGAAGAAACAGAAGAATTTATTGCGCAAATGTGTGAGCGCTTATCTGAAGTAGACCGATTATTGCCAGGCGGATATGTATATTTATCTGATATGCTGGGTGAACCGGCTGTCCTGCAAAAAATCGGTAAGATTATTGCGACACAATATCTGGATCAAAAAGTAGATGCCGTTATGACGGTGGCTACAAAAGGAGTACCGATCGCACAAGCTGTTTCGACTTACTTAAATGTTCCGTTTGTCATGGTGCGACGTGATTCAAAAATTACAGAAGGCTCCACCGTCAGTATCAACTACGTTTCAGGTTCATCTAATCGAGTAGAAAAGATGGAGTTGTCAAAACGCAGCTTGAAGAGAGGTTCCAGAGTTCTAGTCGTGGATGATTTCATGAAAGGCGGCGGAACCGTCAACGGGATGAGAAGCTTGATCGAAGAATTCGAAGCTGAATTAGTCGGTATTACCGTATTTGCCGAATCCAGTTTCCAAGGAAACCGGATGGTAGAGGACTACACGTCATTGCTGCATGTAGATGAAGTAGATGTCCGCAACAAATCGATCCGAGTAAAACCAGGAAACTACTTTGAGAGAGTGAAGTAAACCGTTTAGACTTCCTATTATCTCACAAGGCAGCCTGTTTGGTATTTTTTCCAAACAGACAAGCCTCGCAAAAAGAACCCACCTGCTGAACAAATTCAGCAGCAGGTGGGTTCTTTTTCTACTTCATTACTTGCTTGGATGAAAAGTTGATTCAATAGGATTAAAATCAATTAGAATGCTCTATTCTGAGTACTTTGAGGAGGTTTATAGTCGATTTCTGACTTGTGAGGTTCAAAATAATTGCCACAAGTCAGATAACTCTCCTTTTCCTGACTTGTGGGACTGAAAATTAAGGCCGTAAGTCAGGTTTATCCCTTTTACCTGACTTGTGAGCATCAGACTACTCACCACAAGTCGGATAAAAATTGCGAGCGCTTCTCATATGATGCTCAGAGCTTCATTTCTACGTAAATCAACCCCTGTTTGAATAAAAAATTTTTCGCAGGGCGAAAAATCTCCTTCTTGAAAGGATCTGAGTGCTTATAAGGATGCTTATCGTCGGTTACCTGACTTGTGGGTACCAAAATAATTGCCACAAGTCAGGTAATGCTTCCTTACTTGACTTGTCGTGCTGGAAATAAGAGGCGTAAGTCAGGTTTAATCTGTTTATCTGACTTTTGAGTTCTAAATTACTTGCCACAAGTCAGATAAAGCCCACTTTCCTCGCATATCATCATTGCTTCGGACTTCAGAGCTCTATTTGACTAATGGAATAAAATAGCAGAGCCAACAATTATTTAAACCTCATTTTTTTACTATTCCGGCAAGGTTTCAAAGGCTAATTTGCGGATGATCGTTTCATGGGTTGGGTAGTCTTTAATGAGTTCGGCTTGGGTGAACAATTCAAAGTCGTGGTACTCGAATCCAGGGGAGACCATGCAGCTGACTAAAGAAAAAGCGTCCGGTTCAGCGGATTCCACACTGGAGCCGAAAATCGTATCTTTTGGGACTGCGTACTGCAGCACTTCTCCTTGGTCGATCGCCAAGCCTAATTTGACCGCTTCATACTTGCCGTCGGGGTGGATCATATGAACAGTCAGCGCCTCGCCTGTGTGGTAATACCAGATTTCGTCCGATTTCAAACGGTGGAAATGAGACGGGCTGGCTTGATTAAGCAGAAAGTAAATACTAGTGTAATAAGGACGTGTGCGATCATCCCATATAGTGCTGGATTCATCACTGCGGTAAACTTGCTTGAAAAATCCGCCTTCTGAGTGCGGTTCTAATGCTAGATGGTTGATCCAATAGTGTTCCGATTGAGTAGTCATAATTTTCACCTGTTCCTTTTTCTTTCAGTCTATGTCAGTTGAGAGAGGATTGCAAAGCCTAATTTGATTATTTCTTTACCCTACATAGAATGACAAAAAATTGGTCTAGTTGGTAAGATTCTACGTACTTTCAAATTAAATTCTCGGTAAGAAAAAAATGGCAAACTTTTGACGAGCAAAAGGGGTCGGTAAATGAATGTCAGAGCCTTCCTTGAAAACTAGCCATTATTGAGCTATTATAAAAACAGCTTAAGAAAGTAACTTATGACAACTAATTAACTTAAAAAAAAGAAAAACATGAGGAGTTTAAACATGACACAACGATTTGCAGTGGTATTAGCGGCTGGACAAGGAACCAGAATGAAATCGAAATTGTATAAAGTATTGCACCCGGTAGCAGGTAAGCCTATGGTAGGCCACGTGGTAGACCAAGTGGAAGCTGCTGGAGCAGATAAAATCGTCTCTATAGTAGGAGTCGGAGCTGAAAAAGTTCAAGAATACTTAGGCGAACGTTCTGAATACGCGATGCAAGCAGAGCAACTAGGAACTGGACACGCCGTTTTACAAGCTGAATCTTTACTGAGCGGAAAAGAAGGCACGGTTTTAGTGATTTGTGGAGATACACCTTTATTGACGGCTGAAACGTTAAATGGTCTATTTGCTCATCACCAAGAACAAGGGGCGAAAGCGACTATTTTAACGGCGCATGCAGACGACCCAACTGGTTACGGACGCGTGATTCGCAGCGCATCTGGCGCAGTTGAAAAAATTGTGGAACAAAAAGATGCATCTCCAGAGGAAGCGGCTGTTCAAGAAATCAATACAGGAACGTACTGCTTTGACAATGCTTTATTATTTGAAGCGTTGAACCAAGTAGGAAATGACAACTCACAAGGTGAATACTATCTTCCAGACGTGATTGAAATCTTGAAAGATAAAGGTGAGATTGTTGGAGCTTACCAAATGGAAAAAGAAGCAGAGTCTTTAGGGGTAAACGATCGCGTGGCTTTAGCGGAAGCAACACGTATGATGCGTGAACGCATCAATGAAAAACACATGCGCAATGGGGTTACATTTGTGAACCCGGAAGCGACGTACATTGACAGCGACGTGGTGATTGGTTCAGATACCATCGTTGAAGCGGGCGTGGTACTGAAAGGGAATACGGTTATTGGTGAAGACTGCTTTATCGGCGCGAATTCAGAAATCTGTGACAGCAAAATCGGCGACCGTGTTCGCGTAACCAGCAGCAACATTGAAGATTCTGTGATGGCTTCAGACAGCAATATTGGACCGTACAGTCATTTGCGTCCAAATAGTGTGATCGGAAAAGATGTGCACATTGGAAACTTTGTCGAAGTGAAAAATGCCAATATTGATGAAAATACAAAAGTTGGTCACTTAACGTATGTTGGGGAAGCTGATTTAGGCAAAAACATTAATATCGGTTGCGGAACAGTCTTTGTGAATTACGATGGAGCGAATAAACACCGCGTAACGATTGGCGACAATGTATTTATTGGCTGCAACACGAATTTGATTGCGCCGGTAACGGTCGAAGAAAACGTGTATGTTGCTGCGGGATCTACCATTACTGAAGATGTTCCAAGTGAATCTTTGGCAATTGCACGTGCTCGACAAGTAAACAAATTAGATTATTATAAAAAAATGCCTCAAAAATAAGCAAAATCGACAATAAGGCTTGATTTCTTGGCGGAAAATGGCTAACATTAGTTTGACGAAAAGATACGTTAAAAAAGAAAGTGGAGGCCCACAAATGTCCGAACAATATTTCGATCCGAAGTTAAAAATCTTTGCCTTAAACTCAAACAAGCCTTTAGCTGAAAAAATCGCTAAAGTTGTTGGTGTTGAACTGGGGAAAATTTCAGTAAATCAGTTTAGTGACGGAGAAATTAGAATCAATATTGAAGAAAGTATCCGTGGAGATCATGTTTACATCATTCAATCAACTTCGAGTCCAGTAAATGATAATATAATGGAATTGTTGATCATGATTGATGCTTTAAAACGTGCAAGTGTAAAAACGGTTAACATTGTTATTCCTTACTATGGATATGCTCGTCAAGACCGTAAAGCCCGTTCGAGAGAACCGATCACATCTAAACTAGTTGCGAACATGATTACTAGAGCTGGTGCAGATCGTATCTTAACACTGGATTTACATGCTGCTCAAATTCAAGGATTCTTTGATATGCCAGTGGATCATTTATTAGGCGCTCCACTATTAGCTAACTATTTCTTAGACAACGGTATTGCTAATGAAGACACAGTAGTTGTTTCACCAGATCATGGTGGAGTTACTCGTGCACGTAAATTAGCTGAATTCCTGAAAGCTCCAATTGCGATTATCGACAAACGTCGTCCTAAAGCAAATGTAGCAGAAGTAATGAATATTATCGGCAACGTTGAAGGCAAGAAATGTATTTTGATCGATGACATGATTGATACTGCTGGAACAATCACTTTAGCTGCTCAAGCTTTAGAAGATGCGGGTGCGACAGAAGTTTATGCATGTTGTACACACCCGGTTTTATCCGGTCCAGCGATCGAACGCATCGAAGCATCCGCTTTGAAAAAAGTGATTGTGACAGACTCTATCCAATTGACTGAAGAAACAAAGAGCGACAAAATCGTTCAAATCAGCGTCAGTGAATTAATGGGAGATGCGATCAAACGTATCCACGAAAACAAATCAGTGAGCCCATTATTTGAACAAAGATTCCCATCAACTAAATAAAACAAATTCACTATAGGTCGGGTCAACATAAGTGTTGGTTCGGCTTTTTTTGAATTTTCATCTTCTAGCTTTAATAAGGAAATTTCCTCCGGTCTACGGGGTTGCTTGTGGAAAGCCATGTGACCGCTTAGGTGCCAAAAACCATGTCTCCAATCTTGTAACGTTACCGAAGACGTTGTGAGCCTGAGAGATATACGGATACGTTATGCGCAACGCAGTGGAGAACAAACTAAGAGTACGTAAACAGTGTTTCCTGTTTTTGCATTAAAAAGAAGCGTGTTTTTTACTTACAAACGCCAAATGTTGTAGAACCTTAGAGAGGTTAATTTAGATTTAGACATCAGTAACTTGAGCAATTGTCTCCATCTAGAAGGCGTAAGAGTTGCAGACCTTTTCTGATAAGGAGTACCATGACCGAAATGAGACCGGATACAGCATATCAAAAGGAGGCTGGACTTGATGCGGAAATTATTGGAAAACGGCACCCCGTGGCAGTTGGTTGAAACAGGAATTGACCCCTCTTTTATCCGACACAATGAGACCTTGTTTTCATTATCCAACGGGCATATCGGTACTAGAGGCAGTTTGGAAGAAGGAAAGTTCGTTCCCGATTACGTGTGGAACGAAGGAACTTATATGAATGGATTTTATGAAACGACCCCTATTGATTACTCGGAATGGGCTTATGGATTTGCTACCAACCATCAAATTATCACGCCTCTGCCTAATGCCAAACAAATTCGATTTTCAGTGAATAGAGAATGGTTTAATTTGGAACGCGGAAAAACGAGTGAGCATAAGCGAGTACTGGACATGCAAAAAGGCGTACTGACCCGCAGCTTTACTTGGGAAAACGAGCACAACGATAAAGTCAGTGTCGTCACAGAACATTTTGTTTCCTATGATGTTCCAGAGCTGTTTGTGCAGCAAGTGAAAATCACGCCGCTGACAGAAAATGTTGATTTGATGTTTGAAATGGTGCTGGACGATTTAAAGGATATCAGCCATAGGAAAACGGAAGACGAGAAGAAAGACCCTCGGGTACGCAAATTAACAACACGTTTATTTGCGAGTGAACAACTGAGTGAAGAATCTTTCCCGCTGCTGCATATCAACACTCCTGCCAGCGGAATGGACGCAATCGTGGGGACTAGGACACAAGTGGACGAAATAGAAACAGAATACGTCCGTATAGGGTTGACAGAGAGTTGGAGCTGCAGTCCTGAAAAAGGCAAAACAGTTACATGGAATCGCTATGCTGCATACAGCAGGCCTTACCTAGAAGATAACAAAACGCCAAAACAACTTAAACATGTCCGTAGTTTATTGAAGGCAGCACTGAGTAAAGGATATGAGACAGTAAAAGAAGAGCATATAAAAATGATGAGCGACTTTTGGCAGAAAAGTGATGTTATCATTGAAGGGGATGAACAGCTGCAAAAAGGTTTGCGGTTCAATTTGTTCCATTTGCACCAAGCAGCAGGTCGAGATGGCAAAACCAGCATCTCTGCTAAAGGGCTGACAGGTCCAGGGTATGATGGACATTACTTCTGGGACACGGAAATGTACATGCTGCCGTTTTTTATCTACACCCAACCTGAGATCGCTAAACAACTTTTATTGTATCGCCACTCGATATTGCCTGCCGCCAGAGTCCGTGCGAAGGAGCTGTCTGTCCAACAAGGGGCGCTGTTTCCTTGGCGTACCATCAATGGATTAGAAGCCAGTGTTTACTACCCAGCGGGAACAGCTCAATTCCATATCAACGCCGATATTGCTCACGCTGTATACACTTATATCAAAGCAACCGGAGACAAAGAGTTTGCGTTTAATGAAGGCTTAGAGATCTTGATTGAGACGGCACGTTTTTGGACAGCCTTTGGACAATATGACGCGTTAAATAAAAACCGGTTTGTGCTCAATGGAGTCACCGGTCCAGATGAATACACTACATTGGTAAATAACAACTTTTATACCAATCTTCTAGTGAAACACAATTTAGAGTATGCAGTAGAGGCCGTACTGGAAGTGTTGTCCTCAGGCAAAGAAAAAACTTCTAACGCCTTGGAAGTAGTCGGTTTTGAATGGCGGGAACTGGAAGAATGGTCAAAAGCAGCTGAAGCGATGTATCTTCCATATGAGGAAAATCTTCAATTGACCAAGCAAGACGACAACTTTCTCAGTAAACAACCATGGGACTTGGAAAAGACGCCTAAAGAGCATCATCCTTTACTGATGTATTATCATCCATTGGCTATTTTCCGGTATCAAGTCAACAAACAAGCCGATACAGTTTTGGCTCAATTTTTATTTTCATGGGAATTCGATGTAGAGCAGAAAAGACGGGACTATTACTATTATGAAAAAATCACGACCCATGATTCTTCCTTGTCTCGTTCGATCTTCGGTATCATGGCTAGCGAAATCGGTGATCCAGAACGGGCGTACCATTATTTTATGGATACAGCTTTAATGGACATCACCGATCTGCAAGCCAACACTAGGGATGGTATTCATGCTGCCAATATGGGTGGAACTTGGTTGAGTATGGTTCATGGATTTGCCGGGATGCGGTTATATGAAGACAAGCTGCATTTTTCACCGCATTTGCCGAAACACTGGCAAAAAATCTCGTTCCATATCCAGTATCATTCGAGCTTTTTCCAAGTAACCATCACGCCTGACGGAACAGAATATAAATTGCTTGAAGGAGAATCAGTGGAGATCGAGCACAACGGAGCAGTCCTGCGAGTCGAATAAGAGGCATAAATCACATTCCTTCTGTCGTAAATTTGGTATGAAGGCGCTCATTTTATGGTATGATAATGAAATAGAAAATCAGCTAGGAGGTCAAAGAATGACAACATGGGTAAAGGAAAATCACCAACAAGAAAGTATTGAAGCATTGAAAGAATTGCTTTCAATCGCATCAGTGAACGAAGGAGACGGTACAGGAAATCCTCCATTCGGCCAAGGGATTCAAGAGGCATTGGAAAAAGCATTAGAGATCTGTGAGGATCTAGGCTTGAAGACATTTATTGATCCTCAAGGAAATTATGGGTATGCCGAATACGGCAGCGGCGAAGAAATGATCGGTATCTTATGCCATTTAGACGTCGTTCCAGGCGGTAATCTGGCCAAATGGACCAATCCTCCATTTGAACCTGAAATCAGAGATGACGTCATCTATGGTCGCGGAACTCAAGATGACAAAGGTCCAACGATTGCGGCTCTTTATGGATTCAAATCGGTTCTAGATGAAGGCATCTCTTTCAACAAACGTGTTCGCTTTATCTTCGGTACCGACGAAGAAAGCTTATGGCGCGGTATCCAAAAATACACGGATCAAGAAGAAATCCCAACAATGGGCTTCGTTCCAGACGGTACATTCCCATTAACGTATGCTGAAAAAGGTTTGTGGGAAGTTAATTTGACAGGACCTGGAAGCGACGCAGTGAACTTGAAATTGGGTGAAGCGTCCAATGTTGTTCCCGGCGAAGCAATCTACGACGGCAACAGCATCGAATCGCTAGCCGATGAATTGAATAAACTGGGTGTTGCTTTTGACCAAGAAGACGGAAAAATCATCGTCAAAGGGAAATCCGTTCACTCCAGCGTATCTGGTGAAGGAATCAACGCAATCAACAAACTGGTCCAAGGATTGAACAAAGTAGAATCGCATCCAGCGTTGCGTTTCATTGCAGAAAAAATCGGCGACGAAACAAACGGCTTGAGTATTTTTGGCGAAGTTAAAGATGACGTTTCCGGCGAAATGACCTTAAATACCGGCAAATTAGAGATCACGAAAGACGCTTCTAAAATCACGCTGGACATTCGTTTCCCAGTAACTTACGATAAAGAACAATTGATCAGAACGTTAAGCAAAGTTGCTGGAGTATATGGATTGGAATACAAAGAATTCGACTTCATCCCTTCTCTATACGTCAAAAAAGACAGCGACTTAGTCAAAACCTTGATGAGCGTCTACCAAGAAAAAACTGGCGACCAAACAGAACCATTCGTATCAGGCGGAGCCACTTACGCTCGCCAAATGCCAAACATGGTCGCATTCGGAGCTCACTTCCCACACGCAAAAAGCTTAGCCCACCAAGAAAACGAAGGTCTAGCTTTGAGCGATTTATATAAAGCCATGGAGATTTATGCAGAAGCTATTTATCAATTGGCTTGCAAGTAACCATATAGTGAAGTTTAGATGAGCCTCACCCAACTAGTTAGTGGTACTAGTTGGGTGAGGCTTATTTTTGATTTAAATGATAGATTGGGAGGAAGAAGCTTTACGGCGCTATGAAGTTCGGCGCAACCGATACGTGTGTGGAAAGTGACCGTTACCTGACTTGTGGTGAGTAGTTTGATGCTGACAAGTCAGGTAAAAGGGATAAACCTGACTTATGGCCTTAATTTTCAGTCCCACAAGTCAGGAAAAGGAGAGTTATCTGACTTATCGCTATTACTTTGATCCTCACAAGTCAGGTTATCGACGATAAACTTCATTTTAAGCACTCAGATCCTTTCAAAAAGGAGATTTTTCGCGAGGCGAAAAATTTCTTATTAAAAAGGTCTTGGTTTACTTGGGTATGAAGCTCGGAGGGGCATGAGAAAAGCCGCTTGTGGTCTTTACCTGACTTGTGGTGAGTAGTTTAGTGTTCACAAGTTAGGTAAAAGGGATAAACCTGACTTACGGCCCTAATTTCAGTCCCATAAGTCAGGAAAAGGAGAGTTATCTGACTTATCGCTATTATTTTAATTCCCACAAGTCAGGTAATCAACGATAAACTTCATTTTAAGCACTCAGATCCTTTCAAAAAGGAGATTTTTCGCGAGGCGAAAAATTTCTTATTAAAAAAGGTCTTGGTTGTCTTAGGTATGAAGCTCGGAGGGGCATGAGAAAAGCCGCTTGTGGTCTTTACCTGACTTGTGGTGAGTAGTTTAGTGTTCACAAGTCAGGTAAAAGGGATAAATCTGACTTACGGCCTTAATTTTCAGTCCCACAAGTCAGGAAAAGGAGAGTTATCTGACTTATCGCTATTATTTTGTTCCCCACAAGTCAGGTTATCGACGATAAACTTCATTTTAAGCACTCAGATCCTTTCAAAAAGGAGATTTTTCGCCCCGCGAAAAATTTCTTATTTGTAAAAAAGAGAACGCTTTTTTTTACGTATATTGTGTGTAAAAGGAGGATTTGTGATGATCTATAAAAAAAGAAAGAAACCTACTGTGCTGGCTATGTTGGAAGTGCTGTACAAACGTACTCAGTTAAGCGCTAAAGTGCATAAATACTATATGAATCAAAAGAAAGGGTACTATGGCGAGTGCTGTTTTGATGTGTTAACGGAAAAATTAGAGTGTGACTGCTTGATATTGAACGATTTGCCATTTCAGGATAATGGCAACGAGTTTCAAATTGATGCTTTGATTATCACTGCTTATGCCATTTATTTATACGAAATCAAAAATTATGAAGGAACATACTATTATAAAGACGGCTTTTTTCGTTCAGTATTTTCTGATTTTAAGTTTGAAAGTCCGATTGAATGGTTGAATCGGAAGGAAACGTATTTGCAAAAGATCTTGTACGAATATGGCATCAACTTGCCTATCAAATCTTTTATCGTGTTTGTTCATCCGGAATTCACTTTGTATGATGTTTCTTATTCAGAAAGAGTGCTGCTGCCAACTTCCATTCCGCAACATTTTCGCCAAATGAACCAATTAGATGGAAAATTAACTCAAGAGCATATTTATGTAGCGAGCAAATTGTGTGAAGTTTCCGCTCAATCTATACCGACATTGAAAGGCGTTCCTAGTTACGAGTATGACGAGCTCAAAAAAGGGCTGATTTGCGAGAATTGCGGGGAGTTCATTCATGAAGTTAAAAATAAAGGCAAAACAATAACCTGTGCTGGTTGCGGGTATCGAGAGGTAGCAGCTGAATGTATTTTCCGTCATATTGAAGAATGCAAAATGATGTTCCCGGGAAGAAGAGTAGCGTTTAATTTAGTTGATGATTGGTGCGGCGGGTTGGTGACGGAGAAAAGAATCCGCTATGTCTTCAAAAAATATTACCAGGCACATGGTTCTGGACGTGGAAGGTATTATGAGTAGTTGAGAATGGAGTTTAAATAAAAATCCTGTTCAAGAGAGTATACTCAACCTTGAACAGGATTTTTATTCTTCATCAGTTAATATTGAATCGTTTTGTATAGGTTTATTGATCTTTCATAACTTCTTCCAAAGCCTCATGACCGATCGATTTCAAGGTCTCAGCAGAATGGTTCATTTTCGCTGCTTCAGATTCGCTTAATGGAATTTCCACGACTTTGCGGATTCCTTGACGGTTGACGATGGCCGGAACACCGATGTAAACATCTTCTTGGCCGTATTGCCCGTCTAAATAAGCGGAAACTGGTAGAACGGCATTTTCGTTACCCAAAATAGCTTTAGTGATACGGGCTAGTGCTGCGGCGATTCCGTAGAAAGTAGCACCTTTCTTTTCGATGATGTCGTAAGCGGCGTCGCGTACTTTAAAGAATACATCGACTAGGGCTTGTTCGTCAACACCGGGATTTTCTTTGATCCATTCGTAAATTTGCAGGCCGGCAACGTTGGCGTGAGACCATACTGGAAACTCTGTATCTCCGTGTTCACCTAAAATATAGCCATGGACGTTACGTGCATCGACGTCTAAAATCGTTGCGATTTCTTGACGGAAACGGGCGCTGTCTAGAGAAGTCCCAGATCCGATAACACGGTGTTTCGGTAGTCCAGAGAATTTCCAAGTGGCATAAGTCAAGATATCTACCGGGTTCGTAGCGACTAAGAAAATACCGTCGAAGCCGCTGTCCATGATTTGGCCGATAATGCCTTTAAAAATGCGCATATTTTTTTTCACTAAATCAAGTCTGGTTTCACCAGGTTTTTGAGCAGCTCCTGCTGAAATGACGACGATATCTGCATCGTGGCAGTCGCTGTAGTCAGCCGCATAGATTTTCTTTGGAGAAGTGAAGGCCAAGGCGTGTGATAAATCTAAAGCGTCACCTTCAGTTTTTGCTTTATCGATGTCAATGATACCAAGTTCTTGAGCAATATTCTGTGTTACTAGAGCAAATGCGTAACTAGACCCAACTGCTCCGTCCCCTACTAAAATAACTTTTTGATTATCATTTTTGTTTCCCATGTTCAATTCCTCCATATCTTTAATAGAATCATAAGCTCTGCTTGAACTACATTCAGTATACTGTAAAAAGGAAAAAGTTTACAGAGGTAAGGTTTAATTAAAACGCTGTCATGTGAAATATTTTATAAACTTTTTTTAAAGCAAGCAACCTATTCCTTTTGTGTTTTAAATTGTGCTATACTAGATGAAAGTTTAAAAAGAGATCGTACTGGGCGAAGGTTGTTTCGTGCAGCGCTTTTTTGCGTCCATTAACGTTCAAATTGGAGAGTGTACAATGAAGATGATTGTAGGCCTAGGAAACCCTGGGAAAAAATATCAAGACACCAAACACAATATTGGTTTTATTACATTAGATGAATTGGCTTACCAACATAAATTTTCGTTCAACAAATCAAAATTTGAAGCGGATGTCGCTGAAGCTCGTTTTGATGGAGAAAAAACTTTGTTCGTTAAACCACAAACTTTTATGAATGATTCTGGAAAAGCTGTCAGAGCATTGATGGATTATTATGGCGTCGACGTGGAAGATTTGCTGGTAATTTATGATGACTTGGATTTGCCAGTCGGGAAGATTCGTTTGCGTCAAAAAGGGAGTGCAGGCGGGCACAACGGCATCAAGAGCATCATCCAGCACATCGGGACACAAGATTTCAATCGGATCCGGATCGGTATCGACCGTCCATTTCCGAAACAAACCGTTGTTCAACACGTGTTGAGCGGATTTCCAAAAGAGGTTCATGAAGACATTTTGGACGCGGTGAAAAAAAGTGCGGAGGCTACGAATCATTGGCTGGATGGGCACAAATTTATGGATACGATGAATCACTTTAATTAAGATAAAACGGAGGCAATATCATATGGGAGATGTAGTACAGTTACTGGCTGGTATGGATAGTGTTAAAGCTGTTATCGACCCGATCGGTAAGAAGCAAACGCAACTCGTAACCGGGTTGTCTGGCTCAGCTAGAACTTTAGTGATAGCTGCCATGCTAAAAGAAAAGCAACAGCCGATCGTTGTGATTGCGCACAATTTATTTCATGCCAATCAATTGATGGAAGATTTCACGGGTTTGGTCGATGACGACAAGCTGCATATTTTTCCGGTAGATGAAATGGTCTATGCTGAGATGGCGATCGCCTCACCAGAAGCCCGCAGTGAACGAATTGCTGCTATGGATTTCTTATTATCAGGAGAGCCGGGGGTTATTTTTGTTCCGGTGGCGGGTGTGCGCAAATTATTGCCACCAGTCAGCTTATGGAAAGAGAACACATTTGAAGTGGAAATCGGCGGAGAGTTGGACCCGACAAACTTGGCGCAAAAGCTGGTCGATATGGGATATGTGCGCCAGCAATTGGTAGGTAGTCCGGGAGAATTCAGTATCCGCGGGGGAATCATTGATATTTACCCGTTAACGGAAGAAAATCCGGTGCGGATCGAATTATTTGATACCGAAGTGGATTCGATGCGATTCTTTGAAGCTGGGACGCAACGTTCGGTCGATACTATTGAAGCGATTAAAATATTGCCGGCCAGTGATACGATTTTTACGAAAGAACTGCTGCAGCAACAAGCGCAATCATTTACGGATGCGGTAGAACGCAATAAAAACTTATTGACGGAAGATGCCAGCAAACAAGACTTCACGAACAACATGGCACCGATCGTAGATGCCTTCAACTATGGCGAATCGATCGACGAATTGGTGATGTTCACCGATTATGTGTACACAGAAAAAAGCAGCATCTTAGACTATATGGCTGGAAATGCGGTTTTGGTGCTGGATGATTATCCGCGTATTCTTGAAGCCGAGCGTCATGCGGAAACCGAAGAAGCGGAATGGGTAACGAGCAAATTAAGCACACGCCAAATCTTGCAGCAGCAGCATTTTTCACACGACTTTAAATCATTGATGAAGCAAACACAAAGGGACCGCGTGTATTTTGTTCTCTTTCAAAAAGGGATGGGCAATCTGCGCTTTGATGCCATTCACCCCTTCCAATACCGCAGTATGCAGCAATTCTTTGGCCAAATGCCGTTGCTGAAAACAGAGATGACCCGTTGGGAAAAACAAGAGCATACGGTTTTAGTGACCGTACCGACCAATGAACGGGCGCAAAAAGTCCATCAGACGTTTGAAGACTTTGAGATCCACAGTAAAGTTGTGACTCCAGATGCGCTTGAATTGGGCAGCGTCCAAATTGTCATCGGCAGTATCCGCAATGGATTTGAATTGCCGACAGAGAAATTCGTCTTATTGACGGAACGGGAATTGTTCAATAAAGTCGCGAAGAAAAAAGCCAATCGCCGTCAAACCATGTCGAATGCGGAACGGATCAAGAGCTACAGCGAGTTGAATCCAGGAGATTTTGTGGTGCACGTCAATCACGGGATCGGGAAATATACTGGTATGGAAACGTTGGAAATCAATGGCGTCAATCAAGATTACATGTCGATTATTTATAAAGATGACGCCAAATTATTCATTCCAGTAACGCAATTGAATTTGCTGCAAAAATACGTTTCTTCCGAATCCAAAACCCCTAAAGTCAACAAACTGGGCGGAACCGAATGGGCCAAAACCAAGCATAAAGTTGCCAGTAAAGTGGAAGACATTGCAGACGAGTTGATCGAGTTGTATGCGGCTCGTGACCAAGAAGTGGGCTACGCTTTTTCACCAGACACGGAATACCAAAAAGAATTCGAAGATGCTTTCCCTTACTCGGAAACCGAAGATCAGTTACGCAGTACGGAAGAAATCAAGCGCGATATGGAAAAGAAAAAGCCGATGGATCGGTTGTTGGTCGGAGACGTTGGCTACGGGAAAACGGAAGTTGCTTTAAGAGCAATCTTTAAAGCAGTCCAAGAAGGCAAACAAGCCGCATTCTTAGTACCGACGACAATTCTAGCACAGCAGCATTACGAAACGATGATGGAACGCTTTGCCGATTTCCCGGTGGAAGTGTCGATCATGAGTCGTTTCCGTACTAAAAAACAACAAGCTGAAACGATCAAAGGCATCAAAAAAGGCCAGGTCGATGTGGTTGTGGGAACCCATCGTTTGTTATCTAATGACGTGGAATTCCACGATATTGGGTTATTGATCATTGACGAGGAACAACGATTTGGCGTGAAGCACAAAGAAAAACTAAAAGCATTGAAAGAGCAAGTGGACGTGTTGACCTTGACGGCGACACCGATTCCACGGACGTTGCACATGTCGATGCTGGGCGTGCGGGACTTATCGGTCATCGAAACTCCGCCCGCCAGCCGGTACCCAGTGCAGACCTATGTCATGGAACAAAATCCTGGCGCGATCCGAGAAGCCGTCGAACGGGAAATGGCTCGGGGAGGACAAGCCTTTTACTTGTATAACCGCGTCGAAACGATCGAACGGCGTGTATCGGAACTGGAAGCCCTGATTCCAGATGCCCGCATCGCTTACGCCCATGGTCAAATGACAGAAACGCAATTGGAGAATGTTTTGTTTGAATTTGTGGAAGGTCAATACGATGTTTTAGTCACAACCACGATCATTGAAACGGGTGTGGACATGCCGAATGTGAATACTTTGTTCGTAGAAAATGCGGACCACATGGGCTTGTCGCAATTGTATCAATTGAGAGGCCGCGTCGGACGGAGCAATCGTGTCGCTTATGCCTATTTGATGTACCAACAAAATAAAGTCTTGAATGAAGTCAGTGAAAAACGGCTGCAAGCCATCAAAGACTTTACCGAACTAGGTTCCGGCTTCAAAATCGCCATGCGAGACTTATCGATCCGCGGGGCAGGGAACTTGCTTGGGAAACAACAGCACGGCTTTATCGATTCAGTCGGATTTGATTTGTACTCCGAAATGCTGAACGAAGCTGTGGTGCGCAAACGCGGCGGTGAAGAAAAAGACAAGAAAACTAAAGTGGAAATCGACTTGGGCATCAATGCTTACTTGCCGAACGAATACATTTCCGATCAACGCCAGAAAATCGAGATCTACAAACGCATTCGCGAGCTGAACAGCCACGACGAGTACGTTCAATTGCAAGATGATCTGATCGACCGCTTCGGGAACTTCCCGGATGAAGTTGCTGACTTGTTGACGATCGGACTGATCAAGTTCTACGGCGAATACGCGCTGATCGAAAACGTCAAACGCAAAGACGATTTAATCGACATCACTTTTTCTGCGGAAGGAACGCAGCAGCTGCCGGGAGAAGAAACCTTCCGTGCGCTCAGCGATATTCCGTTGAAAGCCAATGTGGGTGTCGTCAAAGGCAAATTGACCGTGAGCTTGCGCTTGCAGAAAGATTACCTGAAAGCTACTTACCAGTGGCTGAGCTACATTGAAAAATTTGCGCAAAACATTGCGGATTACCGCATGGAAAATACAGCAAGCAAGTAACGTGAAAGAGAAGAGGACGAACAAATGGGCAATCAGCAACTGAAAAAAACGATGAATGGCGCTGTGATCTTAACGATTGCCGCTTTTATAGCAAAAGTCCTCAGTGCAGTCTACCGCGTCCCCTTCCAAAACATGGTCGGCAACACGGGATTCTACGTCTACCAGCAAGTTTATCCGCTTTATGGCTTAGGCATGACTCTGGCGCTGAACGGATTGCCGGTGTTTCTGTCTAAGATCATTGCAGAAACGCCAACCGAACTGCAGCGGAAAGTCCAGCAGCGATTGTTTGTCTTGTTGGGGGGCATTTCCTTGGCGATTTTTCTAGCCTTGTATTTCGGCGCAAATGTGATCGCAGACGGCATGGGGGACCGCCAACTCAGCGGCATCATTCAAGCGGTGTCCTGGCAATTTTTGCTGGTGCCTTTCTTGTCCGTTTCGCGCGGCTATTTCCAAGGTACGTTTCAAATGATCCCGACAGCTGTTTCACAAGTGGTCGAACAAGTCGTTCGAGTGGCTGTGATTTTACTGGTTGCCTATACGTTCAACGCCAGCTACCAATCGGTATACCAAATGGGTGCCGATGCGATGAGCAGTGCGTGGATCGCCGCGATCGCTGCTTCGGTGACGATGGTGATTTATATGGTCTCGCATCACAAGAAGCGGCCGTTTTCCGCAGTCATCCAGCCAGATTCAGATGCAGTGCCGACTTATCAAAGGCTGCTCAAACGTTTAGGGACAGAAGGACTGGTCTTGTGTTTATTGAGTGCGATGTTGTTGTTACTGCAGCTGATTGACTCGTTTACGTTATATAACGGGCTGGTCCAGTCAGGTGTAGCACCTGAAGCGGCTCGGAATTTAAAAGGGATCTATGATCGCGGCCAGCCGCTGGTGCAATTAGGAATGGTCGTTGCAACGGCTTTTTCATCCAGTTTATTGCCGATGTTGACGGCCAGCGTGGTCGAGAAGAAGGCAGCAGACTTTGTGCACATTGCCAAATCATTTTTGCGGATCACTATCACTATTGCTGCAGCCGCTACTTTTGGTATGATACTCTTGACTCCATATTTGAACCACACGTTGTTTGGCGATAAAGAAGGCAACTTGACCATTGGGATTTACTTGGTTTCCATCTTTTTGGCATCCTTGATCGGGGCCGTCAATGCAGTTTTCCAAAGCCGCAACCAGCATCGTCTGGCATTTGTCGGATTGATGATTGGTTTAGTAGTGAAAATGTTGGTGAACACGCATTTGGTGATACTATGGGGAACAGCTGGTTCCAGTTTTGGAACGGTATTGGCCTTATTGACTACGCTTGTGTTCAGTTGGCTCAAATTAGGGGCTAACTTGAAAGCGGCCGTTTATGCGAAAGGTTTTGGCTGGAAGTTAGCCGCGAGTTCCGTCATTATGAGTGCGACGGTATTGGTCGCCACGAGCTTGATCCACGTGACCGGTTTAGACGCCAGTCGTGTCGGCTCATTTATCATGGCACTTTTAGGAGTCGGGATCGGCGTGGCAGTATTTGTGAAAGCCATTATTTCATTCAAACTCTTGGCCTTGCGCGAATGGTTGTCCCTTCCGTTTGGCAAAAGAGTATTGAGAAAGTAGGGAAGAACATGAATTTATCCGTTTTAGAAGTAATTTTTAAAGCTGCACAAAGCGATTTTTCAAATGGATTCCAATGGATCCCCGCTAAAAAGCTGGATGGGGACCAGTTGGCGTTAGGCCAATCGGTCATCATTGAAGACATCCATGATGCGCCTGTATTAAGCCTCGTCGGGTCGATTTTAGATAAAAAGTACCCGCCGGATCACCAAGCAGCCTTGATCCAAGAACCGGGCACCGCTCAAGAAAGTGTGGAATGGTTCACCCTGAACCAAGAGCCTTCCTTCCAAATAAACTCCGCTTCGGCTGTGCTGTTTGTGCCTGCTTTAAAGCAAGATGAGCGCACCAAATCCTTCCAGACACTGCAATTTTATATGGACGAGATTTCTGGAGAAGGCGGCGACGTGTGGATCAAACAGCAGACGCATGAGACGCTGATTCCCTATTTGCGCGAGGAAACGGAGGAATTGGTGGAGGCTATCCAAAACCAAGACACCCGCAATTTAATAGAAGAGTTGGGCGACGTCTTGTGCCAAGTGCTGTACCAAACGAGTTACGCCGAATACACAGGTGCCTTCACGTTGGAAGACGTGCTCGAAGCCATCAATACCAAATTACGCAGACGCCACCCGCATGTATTTGACGGAGTGGAAGCCAATACAGTGGAAGAAGTAGACGCCATCTGGCAAAAAATCAAAGCAAAAGAAAAGGAGCTAGGCTTATGAGATTAGACAAATTTCTAAAAGTTTCACGCATCATCAAGCGCCGCACCATCGCGAAAGAAGTGGCGGACAAAGGCAGAATCCAAATCAACGGCGCCGTTGCCAAATCATCATCGACTGTCAAAGAGGGCGACGAATTAACGATCGCCTTCGGAAACCGCACACTAGTCATTCGCATCGACAAACTAGTCGAAACCACTAAAAAAGACGAAGCCGCAGAGATGTACACCGTTATCAGCAATACGGAAAAATAAATCTCCCTTCAGCCACCTATTTTTTCGATAGGTGGCTTTTTGCTGGGGCAAAAAGCTATTGATTAGTAATGGGGCGGGCTTGCTTTAGGTTTTGTGAGTTTTTTTAAGGTAATGGGTGGGTTTGGGAGCGTCTATTTGGAGCGGTAGTAAGTACTTAAATGGCACTAACACGAGATGTAGCGTCCATTTGGGGTAGCCGCAAGTCCCCAAATGGCCCTAACTAGAGTCGTAGCGTCCATTTGGAGCAGCCGCAAGTCCCCAAATGGCCCTAACTAGAGTCGTAGCGTCCATTCGGTGCAGTGACAAGTACTCAAATGGCCCTAACTAGAGTCGTAGCGTCCATTTGGGGTAGCCACAAGTCCCCAAATGGCTCTAACTAGAGTCGCAGCGTCCATTTGGGGTAGTGACAAATACTCAAATGGCACTAACAAGAGTAGTAGCGTCCATTTGGAGCAGCCGCAAGACCCCAAATAGCCCTAACTAGAGTCGTAGCGTCCATTCGGGGCAGTGACAAGACCTCAAATGGCCCTAACTAAAGTCGCAGCGTCCATTTGGAGCAGCCGCAAGACCCCAAATGGCCCTAACTAGAGTCATAGCGTCCATTCGGTGCAGCCGCAAGTCCCCAAATGGCTCTAACTAGAGTCATAGCGTCCATTTGGAGCAGCCACAAGTCCCCAAATGGCTCTAACTAGAGTCATAGCGTCCATTTGGAGCAGCCACAAGACCCCAAATGGCCCTAACTAGAGTCGCAGCGTCCATTTGGAGCAGCCGCAAGTCCCCAAATGGCCCTAACTAAAGTCGCAGCGTCCATTCGGTGCAGCCACAAGTCCCCAAATGGCCCTAACAAGAGTGGTAGCGTCCATTCGGGGCAGTGACAAGTCCCCAAATGGCCCTAACAAGAGTGGTGGCGTCCATTCGGTGCAGTGACAAGTACTCAAATGGCCCTAACTAGAGTCATAGCGTCCATTTGGAGCAGCCACAAGACCCCAAATGGCCCTAACTAGAGTCGCAGCGTCCATTCGGAGCAGTGACAAGACCTCAAATGGCACTAACAAGAGTCGTAGCGTCCATTCGGAGCAGCCGCAAGACCCCAAATGGCACTAACAAGAGTGGTGGCGTCCATTCGGTGCAGTGACAAGTACTCAAATGGCTCTAATTAAAGTCATAGCGTCCATTTGCAGCGCACACAGCTACTCCAAACCCAAGCTACTCCAAACCCAAGCTACTCCAAACCCAAGCTACTCCAAACCCAAGCTACTCCAAACCCAAGCTACTCCAAACCCAAACTACTCCAAACCCAAACTACTCAATACCTAAAAAACAACCCTTCCTATCCCAAAAATCCCTTCACTAACCTATCCTCATCTAAAACCAAAATTACCTATCAAAGCGCTAACTTCCTGCACAAGCCAGTCTGAACAATAAACCAAGTAATCCTTCTTTTAAAAGCCAACTAGTGAAAAACACTATTACTTTTAATCTCTTGAAGCAGCATGACGAGCCAGACCAAAAAAGTCTTTTCAATCAGCCACTATTCCAAAAGCAATTTGGAAGCAACGGCTAAATTGAAAAGACCTTCATTTAGATATAAGTCATCAAACGCTTCGTACCTGTAGCCTTAAAATATTTCCCCAACACTATCCGTATTCTCTTCTTAGTAAACAATCCGCCACACCACTCATAAATAGCCGTGGATGTGATTTCTCTTCCCGGAAACAGCCGACGATACTCGTCCACCAGGCGGCAAATCGTCTTCGTGACCGGTTCTTGGTGCCCGCACTTTTCACATGCGCAATACCGGCTCTTGCCCGCCGGCAGCGTGACTCGTAAACTCCCGCACTCTGCGCAAGACACACCTTTCGTCAACAATTCATACGTATACTCAGGCAAGTCTTTGTAAGGCGGTTCGAGTACACACCGTTCGCAAAGTTTCATGGCCAACTCGTGATGTTTGCTGGTTAAAGGAGCGCCGTGGCTGGCTACTTGAGTTAAATGTTTTTCTAATTTCCCCGGTAGTAAAAGCTCTGGCCGGTATGGAGCTTGATAGAGACACATATTGGGATCGACAAAAGCTACAAACCCGCTCACCGGCAAATGAATTCCCAACTCGGCCAATACTTGGCGGATAGAAGTCAGCAAACGCTCTAGCTGATTAAAAGGCGTCAGAATACTTTTGTCTGACGACGCAATGTAAAGATCGTCACCTTTAAAAATATATTCTCCCATATAATTCTTTACTTCATAAACTCTCACCGATTTCACACCGATAATCAATGTATCAATCTGAAAATACCTGCCATCCACCTTTAATGGCAAATCATTCAGGACCAAAAAATTCCCATCCAACTTCACAGTCAACTTATCAAAATCGCATTCTCCCTTGTAACCTCTCAACAAATTCTGATAATAATACTGCTGCTTCAACGTCAACTCCATCCGAATACTCAACGACTCCATCATCAACAAATTGTATGACTTCTCTCTTTCCTTATAAGCCATCCTCCATCAACCTCTCTTTTAAGAACTATACGCAAAAATCGGCTCATTCTTTTAATCTTTTTGCAATTCCGCATAGAAATGTAAAGGCATACTTGGTATAATGTGAGCGTAGAAGAAGCGGCTGGTCATTTGGGCAAATGAACCCCTAGACTGGCGGCCACCATCATTGATTCAGAGTGAATAAAGTACAAAGTTGTACAATAAGTCCTCCGGCAATACAAAAAAATAAAAAATTGGTACACTATAAAAGTACGTATTATTTTAAAGAGAAATCCATTTGAGTAGAAGAGGTGTGGGATCATGAAAAATAGAAAATCTGGTAATGTGACGCAATTAGAAAACGAATTTACTCAAACGAAAACCGTTCAAGCGCATCGTGAAACGAAATTTAAAAAGCAGAAAAAAAGACGGATCGCGGCTATCGTAACGATCAGCAGCGCATTTATTTTGGCGCTGTCAGTTAATCTGGTGAAAAATACGCAAGAGATCGCAGCCCTGGATACCGCAAATGTAGTAGCAGCAGAAGAATTAACAGATGTAGAAAAGCAACATGAAAGCCTTCAAGATGAGGTCAAAAAGCTTGAAGATGACGATTACATAGCGAAATTAGCTAGAAGTCAATACTACTTATCCCAAGAAGGAGAGATCATCTTTAGTTTCCCAGAAGACAATGCAGCGAAAACGCAAGAAAAGGAAAATACGGATAATCAAGACTCTGCTGAAAACGAAGAGGAATCATCAGAAAGCAATGAATAGTCCGTCATAAATTGTGACAAAAGACATCGAAATCAAAGTTCCTGTTAATAAAAAGCTTTATATGTAGGAAAGACAATGATATAATGTCATTACTAGTATCCAAGGAGGAAATGAAGTATATATGTCAATCGAAGTCGGTAATAAGGTCCCAGGTAAAGTAACGGGAATAACAAATTTTGGTGCGTTTATTGATTTAGGAAATGGTAAAACTGGATTGGTTCACATTAGTGAAATCTCCGATAGTTTTGTCAAAGATATCCACGATGTATTAACTGTTGGTGATGAAGTTACAGTTAAAGTTTTAACAATCGGAAACGATGGTAAAATTGGTTTGTCCATTCGTAAAGCAGTAGATCAACCAGAAGGAGAAGCGGCTGCCAGTGCACCAAGTTCAAGTGCTAGACCATCAAGTGCTAGACCAAGTTCAAGTGCCAGACCAAGCAGCAGTTACCAACGCAGCAACGATAGAGGCAGCTCAAGAGGTTCATCTTCCAGCTACCAAAAATCTAGTCGTCCTTCATACGCTCAAAAAGATAGAAAAGAAGACTTTGATACACTGATGAATTCATTCTTGAAAGATAGTGACGATCGTTTAACTTCTTTAAAACGCAACACTGAAGGCAAGCGTGGCGGACGCGGCGGACGTCGCAACTAGTCTCCGAATTTAAAACAAAAACTAACTTATAAAAACTCTAGCGAGGCGGGATTTATTCCAGCCTCGCTTTTTTTAAATGCAATCCTATAAGTATGTTCTTTGTGAATGTCTCTAAATTCAATAACTGAACAGAGATAAAGCAAGATAAGAATCGCAAAGGATCGAGACATCTCGTTGTGGAGGATAAAAAAGAAACAAGATAAAATATATCCTGGTCCTCAGTTATCGCAGGAATCGTCACATTCAAAGGCCTGTCTCAACATAAAATGAGACAGGCTTTTTTTAGATTTTATAGAGAAAAAAGCAGTTAAAGATAACGTCTGGATGGGTTTACTAGGCAAATAGCGTCCATCCGAGGGTAAAAAAAGCACCAGATGGCTCTTACTAGGTAAGCGGCTGGATTGCTCATTCAATAAAAAAGAAGCTGCTTCAAAATCGAGTAAACATACTCGATTTTTGAGACAGCTCCTTTTACTTTAGTAGTTTCGTTTGTTTTTTTGCATACAAATTGTAGAAGTTCTCGGGGTCGTTTTCAGCCCACTCTGTTAATGTCGGTTTGTCTAAACTGTCAAACACACGCTTAGCTTTTTCAATGAGTCTTAATTCCGTTGTATCGCCAAGTTTTGTCATACAGACTTCTTTGCGGATCAACGCGGTTGCCCACATGATGGGATGTTCCGTACTTTGAGCAGTACCTTCCATTTGCTTAACGTAAAACAGCGCTTGTTCGTAATTTTTGTCCACCATAAGCAAATTGGTCACATGCAGCAAAAAGCTGATTTTTAATGAGGTTGCTTCTTCAAGGTGGGGATAACAGTCTAAATTGGCAAGAGCTCGATTAGTCAGAGATGCAGCTGTTTCACTATCAAATAAGTACAAAATACTATTGAGGATCCGCATTTCTGCCAAATACCAGTTATCTAACGTTTCCAACCGGTCCCAGACCTTTTGAGCGTAGACTTTTGCTTTCGTTAAATCTTGTTCTTCCAGGATGATCTTGTAGCCCTGGCAGGCATTCAGAATATCCAGTATTAATTGGTCGTACCGTTCTTGGACCAACGCTTCGCCTTTTTCAATAATCTCATCGATCAATGCGCTGTTAGGATTTTTTTCGATTTTTCTAAACAAATAAAGAATGGTTTCTTTTTGCCCCAATTCGTATTCATTTAAAATGTAAATAAATTCTTCATGCGACATATCCATGTGGTCCAAAATAGCCATATACTTTGAAAGCGTCGGAGTGATGTCATTCCGTTCAAATTTAGTATAAGTGGAACGAGCCATGGTATCGTCTGAAATTTCTTTTTGCGTGTAGCCTTTGTTCTCCCTGATTTTTTTCAGTGTTGCACCAATAGAAAAAGATGTGAGTGACATGTGACAAAACTCCTTAAATAGTACTGTTATTATGATAACTTTTCCAACAGAAACGATTAGAACTCGTTATACTAGTTACAATGATACTTAGTCAGAAGAGCAGCTGACTCGTAAGTTACGTATAAGAAAGCAGGTGACGCGTATTACAACGGAAAATCTTTTAGGAAAAACCGAGCACGACTCCGCCAAAAAGTACTCGTATGTAGTAAAAGCAAAAGATAAGATCGTGCATTTAAAAATAGACAATACCGATGTACTCATCAATGCAGACGGTGAAGTTGACTGTCCTTTAGATGGGGTATTGCGCAAGAATGGATATTCCATCTATGACTTGCTGAGTTGGAATACTAAGGAAATTGATTTTATTGTAACGACCAATAGTGTTGAACGCCTTATCCGCACCATTCCGCTAAATGTATCACTCGAACCGATTTAAGCTTATTTTACCCGAAAGTCACAAAAAAAAATATCTATTAGCCAAAGTTTTGTTCCTCTATGGAGCTGTTTTTGAACAAATTGAGTCATGCTGGAGCTGCGACAAAAGTCGCGGCTCCTTTTTTAAAAAATGCGTTGTGAAAGGCAGAGCTCACACTCCCATTAAAAAGCTCTTAGACTAGCGCAGGTATGCAGTCTATATCTGACTTGAGGCGAGTATTCTGATGCTCACAAGTCAGATAAAAGGATAAAACCTGACTTACGACCTTAATTTCTAGCTCTACAAGTCAGGAAAAAGCGAGTTATCTGACTTACCGCCACTATTTTGACGCCCATAAGTCAGTAAACAGGAAATAAATCATTGTGTAAGCACTCAGATCCTTTTAAAAAGGAGATTTTTCGCACTGCGAAAAATTTCTTAATAAAAAGGTATTGAGATTGTGCAGGTATGAAGCTGATGGGAAACATAGCGAGAGGTAAACAGCCTGTATCTGACTTGAGGCGAGTATTTTGATGCTCACAAGTCAGATAAAAGGATAAAACCTGACTTGTGCACTTAAATTTTATCTCCACGAGTCAGGATAAACGGATTTATCTGACTTGCCGCCAGTATTTTAATGCCCACAGGTCAGGGAACATAGGATAAATCGTTGTGCAAACACTTAGGTCCTTTTAAAAAGGAGATTTTTCGCACTGCGAAAAATTTCTTAATAAAAAAAGCATTGAGATTGTGCAGGTATGAAGCTAATGGGAAACACAGAGGGAGGTAAACAGCCTTTTATCTGACTTGTGACAAGCATGTTGATGCTCACAAGTCAGATAAAAGGATAAAACCTGACTTGTGCACTTAATTTTTAGCGCCACAAGTCAGGATAAACAGAGTTATCTGACTTACCGCCACTATTTTGATGCCCACAAGTCAAGTAATCAAGCACAAACCGCCCACAATCACCCAGAGCATTTGAAAAGAAACGCTAAACACGCCTCACTTCAACTCCAAGTTCTGTTTTGCCCCCAACTCTTGTAAAATGCTATACTACAATTAAGAAAACAACTAGAGGAGTATCAATATGAGAGTAGCCATTATTGGTGCCTCTTTTGCTGGGGTCGCTGCAGCGTTAGAGGTGCGGAAGAAATTTAAGCAAGCGGAGATTTTTCTGTTGGAAAAGCAATCGAAACTGGGGTACATCCCAAATGGATTGCACTTGTATTTGGACAAGAAAATCGCTTCTTTAGAAGAGGCTTATTTTATTACGGCCGAACAACTGCAGAAACAGCGCATTCAACTGCATTTATCTTCAGAAGTCGAGAAAGTCGATATCGATCAAAAGCAAATTTCGTACCGTGATCCCGAGGGAGAAGAAACCATAGGGTACGACAAATTGATCATCGCCACCGGTTCCAGTCAGCTATCGCAAAAGATTTCGGGCTGCGACACTACACGAGTCTTGAAATACAAACGATTCCATGAAGCAGAAGACGCCCTCGAAAAGCTAAAGGGCAGCCAGCAAGTTACCGTCATCGGCGGCGGGCAAATTGGTGTGGAAGCAGCGGATCTGCTGCAAAAAAATGGGAAGCAAGTCACGTTGGTCGAAAATATGGATTATGTCTTGTTCAAGTATTTTGACAAAGAAATGATTGAACCGCTGCAAGTCGAGATGAAAAAATCAGGCGTCAACCTACACCTAAATCAGACCGTCTCCAGTGTAGAAGAAACGGACGAAACGGTGGTGGCACATTTGCTGAATGAATCCATCGTCAGCGACACGGCTATATTAGCGGTAAATGTTCGACCAGACTTAAGGTTCTTAGGCGACCAAATCAAATTGCACACCGATCATACAATCAAAGTAGACCAATACCTGCGGACGTCTGAAAAAGATGTATTTGCCGTCGGGGACTGTATCCAATTGCAATTTGGAGCCGACAAAGATACGTTCTATATCCCGCTGATCAACAATGCAATCCGGACAGGAATGGTTGCTGCGGCCAATCTTGTTGAACCGGTATTGCCGTTCAAAGGTTCGTTGCGCACGATCGGAACGTCGGCTTTTGGCTATTACATCGCCAGCACCGGGATGACCGAAGAGGAAAGTTTGTTTTATACCCATCCGGTCAGCGCAGTTTGTCAAAAGGTTAAGCTGAATAGCTTGCCGACAGCTGAAACGGCTACCGTCAAATTTATTTACGATAAAGAAAGCCGCGTTTTATTAGGAGCACAGCTGCTGTCCAAAGCCAATATATTAGACAAGATCAACACACTCGCTCTAGCTATTCAAACCAACCAAACGTTAGAAGACTTGATGCAGAAAGATTTCTTTTTCCATCCGGTCTACACCAACCTTGTTGAAACAACGAACTTAGTACCTTGGCCTGACGTAAGGTGTGATGCATATGAAGATTGAAAATTTCTTAGAAAAGCACGAAATCAGAGAAATCACTATTTTTCAAAAACTCGTCTTAAGCGGAGGGCAAGTGGGGTATACAGAGATGATTGACCATCTAGACATCTCCAAAGCATCACTGGATAAGGACCTAGAAGCCATCACATTCCGCTTTCAATCGATTTCGTCAAATGTACGCATTGATTACGACGGACATATGATCTCTTTGTTTATGGGGCATGAATTTTCCTTGGAGCAAATTTACCAGCACTATCTCAGGCAATCGATCAAAGTAAGCATTATCAGCTATTTATACGAACACCAAGAATTCACGATCACTCAATTAGCTCAGAAATTGACTGTCAGTGAGTCTTCTTTGTTCCGCAAAATCAAAGAGTTGAACAGCTACTTGAAAGAATTTCAGATCAAGATCCGCAACGGCCGCTTGCAAGGAGAAGAGCTGCAGATCCGTTATTTCTATTACCAATTTTACTGGTATATCGCTGATAAAAGTGCTCTGGCCTCTAGAAAAAATGACGACCAAGTCGAACGCATGACCCAAGCGATGGAAAATTTCCTGCAAGCCACATTGGATCCCGAAAGCAAACAACGTATTGGTGTCTGGTTCCATATCAGCAAAAACCGCGTCAACAGCCGGTCTAAAGTCTACAAAACCTTACACCAGCAAATAGAACCCTACCACAAAGATCCGATGTACCACAAAGTCCGCACGATGGTACTGCGCTTCTTCAGCCGCTATTCGATTGAAGTCGATGAAGAAGAAGGCATGATGCACTTCATTTTTCTGCTGGCCTTCCCGATCCTTTCTGAAAATGACTTCCACGAATACACGCTTCTTCGCGGCAGAAGGACGCCGACAGCTGCTCTGGATACCTATATTGTAGAGACGATCATCATCCAATACAATTTGCGCAAGTTGCCTTACATGTTGGAGCGGGAGATGTATTATTTCCTCTCGCAAATCCATACCCGGATGTACTTTTTCAAAGGAGACATCGAAATCTACGACTACGACGCCATCCTAGCCAAAGAGAAAAAGTTCACCGGCAAAGACCTGTTGTCCTTCGCCAAACAATTACGCGACATCAGCATAGGCAAATTAAACATCGAAGAAACAGCCGGCGACACGCTATTGAAAATGGAGTTGTTAAAATACGTCAGTCTCCTAGCCATCGTCACTTTCCAAACAGCGACCATCCTGCAAATCGGGATCGACCTGAAAATGGAAAGCATCTACACGAAAGCCCTGAACCAGCTGCTCGTGATGAACATGCAACACATCAACGGTACACACATTGAAAAATACGATCCAAAAAAAGACTACGACCTGATCCTGACCAACGTTCCGCAAAACCACAAAGACCGTTACGGTAAAGCCAAGGTCTATGTACTATCTGAGATATTGTCACCGTTTGATCAGAAGAATATTCAAGAGATCTTGCAGACACTGAATCAATAAAAGATGCACTTCCTACTATAGGGAGGCATCTTTTTTGCTACTTCTGGAAGAGGAAAAAATAATAGTTGAATAAACTAAAGAGAATGGAATTCTTTAGTCCAAGTTATGTATAAATATAAGACTTTGTTACTAGAATATTAACTGACAGTAGGTACAAACTCCCAGAAAAACTGAAACGGAACGGGCGAATTTAAATACATTTAACGAAGAAACTCGGTTGGTCATATTAGGAATGGATTCAGGAGAAGGGAATGTTAAAGCCATAAATACAAGTGAAAATCTATTTCAAAGTTTGTCCAAGGAAATAAAAGGGGATAGTTTAGGCCATCTGCCAGCTATAAAAGATTTCTCTCCATACACTATTGCTTCTGAACGAGTTACTGCAAAAGTAAGAATCAATGAAATTGAGACCTCATTAACTTCAGATGGAAGTAGAAGTCAATATATTGGAATCATATGGGTACAGAAGAGAGGAAACTCCATCTGGATATACCTATAACGACTATTTTAAAACTGAGAACTATTAAGTATCCCTAGTTATACTTTAGGAAAGAAAGACTTTACCGGCACGCTTTATACTGCCAGAAATGCTGATATTGCTATAAATTATGAAGTTATAGACAATTCTATTCGAAGAGACTTCGAAGAAACAGTTAAGGATTTAATCCCTAAATAAAAAAGAAGATGGGAAAGTAAAATTCGAAATTCTCTTGGTGATTCCATTACTGCCAGAAACTGGTATCAACCCTTAGTTTACAAAGAAACAGGTTTAACTAATGTCAATTAGGGGGACAATTGGTCCGGGTGGTCTGCATCCTAGCATTAGTTTTCATGAGTTTAATAATGATAAAGTTGTTGATTTTATTGAAAACATTTAGAAACATTGTATAAGCGCTCTTGTGAAAAAAGCTAAGATAGCATGAATCCATTTGATATACTATTATGGACAGAAGAATTCTATAGCTATTTATACCGATAAAAAAAATATAGATAAGATATAAATTCTGAAAGTTGTTAAAACAATATAAATAACAAATGGAGGAAATGATTACTAATGACAGAACAGCATGACGGATTAATTGAGACTATAGAAAGTTTACAAGGAAGTGATTTAACTACGCTTTGGAGTCTTTTGATTGGTGGAGCTATAACTTTAGTTGGTAGTGTGATTGGTAGTATTATATTCTACATGTATGAAAAATACAGTAAGAAAAGAGAATTGAAAAGAATAATTAATTCTAAGTTAAGAGTGATTGAGCAAATAATTTTAAAAAGTCATGAGAAAAGCGAGAACCAAGAAAAGATTAACTTAAAGTGGTTTAAGAGTAGTGTAATGTTATTAGAAAAGGAAATTGAAAGTCTTTTTCATCTTTATGTGCAAAATGACAAAGAAGTTGATAATCTAATCAATTTAAATGCCCATACTTTTGATTTGATGGAATGGATTGAATACGCTGAGGAAAATCGATATATAAGCATTAATGCGAAATCGGTTAGAGAAATATTAGCTAGTATGGAGTATATCTTCAATTCATAAATGAGGGTAGAACCAAATTGTGCGGTAAGCAAATAATTAAAGTAACAACAACCTCCATTTTTTGATTATACTTAGTATAAAAATTGGAGGTTCTTATAATGAATAAAAAAAGAAAAGAATTATATATAGATGAATTAAAAACTCAGATTAATTTCGCTTTATATTCTGTGGAAGGCGTGAATGAATACCTTAATTTAATGGATAGTGGACAAAAATTAGACTCGGAAAAATTTTGGTACTACGCTCAAAGTTTGATTGTTTATAGTGGCAACATTTCAAAAATTTTATGGGGGATAAATGGTAAGGACCAAAATAAAAATAGAATTAGAAAGAATGAAAGAAAAGCATTGAGAGAAGAATTAGGTGTTAATGATAATTCGTTGTTGGAAAAGAGATTTTTAAGAAATGCTCTAGAGCATATAGATGAGAAGTTAGAAGATTTTACCGTAGTTCCTCAGACCATCATTATGAATAAAAATTTTGGTCCCGTTAAAGGGATGATTAGTTTTGGTGATGATATATATGATGTTTCTAAGCAAAAAAACCTAAGGCATTATGACCAATACTCAAAGACATTTTATTTCTATGATGAGGGAGCTAATATAGAAAATCTTTACAAAAGCATATTGCAACTCAAAGAGAGTATTGAAAAATATGAGGTGATCAATGATGATTTTTATCGCTAAACTAGACTATGTAGAATGTGAGCTATTAAAAGAGGCAATTACATAGCTAAACAGAAGAATCAGCTCTGAGTATTGTTAATAGTGATGATTTATTTGAATAAGTATGGTTTTATCGGTGTGGAGAGAGACAAACCACAACTATGGGTAGACGAGGAAGTTGAATAGAATTTTAAGGGTACATTATCAGCTTCTTTACATTGATAAAAATATAAAAATTGAATAGAGAATCAAACTACGAATTATAAAAATTCCAATTTGATAACATTTTTTTCATCGCCAAAGTGGATTTTCAATTAGTTATCTAGAGTAACAACCTTTAATTCCTGAGTAAACGGAACGTTAAAGCGGAATACGCACGCATTATTATAGACTTCTTCAGATACAATAACTCCTTTTTTGTAAATGGATAACCTTTGGAATTTATCGTCTGTACTGGTGGTAGCAAGAATGTTGTGTTCTCTTTCAAAGTTACCGTTTACTTGTAACGAAAGACCTTCTGGGTCTTCAACAGCAGTTAAAGTAATAACGTAGTTTAATGACACTTCGCTCATTTTTAAATTATCTCACTTTCCAAGTAATACAAGTGATATTAGAAAAATATTTCTCAGAGAAAAGTAGGTTTGTTTATTGAGCAGAACCAAACTGCGCATTAACAACATAGCAATAAAATAATAGATAGTCTTCCTTACCCGATACGTTTACACAGTATCAACTCCAACTAAGGAAATATAATTCTCTAAGTTAGGAAGTTGACTATGATTATGGGTTTTTACCCACAGAAAATATAAAAAGGAGCTCAGGCTAAACTGGCTCCTATTTATATCTATAATAAATTAATTAAATCGTAGTTCACGTAGACTCTATTTTTGGTCTTTGATTTATCAAAATCGAGTAATTTTAAATCTGCAAGAGTGTTTAAACCTTTTCTAGCTGTAGCTACGCTGATGTTTAATTTAGTTGCTACTTCTTGAACAGTTACAAACGGCTGATTAAAAGTGCTAAACCAAATGTTATTAATGTGACCCTCTCTATTTATAGACTTTAATCCATGTGTCGCTAAATCGTTGATATTTTCTAACTTATTTAGCATATTATCTGACATTCTTTGACAAGCATCCAAAAAGAAATCAATCCATTCAAACCACTCTGGATCCTCTCCTCTTACGCCATTCAATTTGTTGTAATATCTAATTCTTTCTTTTTCCAATTCTTCACTGACAAAAAAAACGGGTTTTTCAATTAATCCATCTTGCATCGTACTTAAAACAATTAAGATTCTTCCCAATCTTCCATTTCCGTCTAAAAAAGGATGGATAGACTCGAATTGAGCATGTAATATAGCAGTTTTAATTAATGGATCTGTATTCTCATCTAACAAATGTTGGGTATTCTCATCAATCTCTTTATTAAATGAAGAATGAGTGGTCGAGTTTACATAGTACTCCCAGTTTGTCATATAATTCCCAATTAAGTTGGCATCAACAGGTATATATACTGCATCTTCTATCCGGTTTGTTGGACCAATAAAGTTTTGGATTTTTCTAAATTCTCCAGAGGAGGACGTGGTTCCACGCGTTTCATTCTCCATTAAAATTTTGTGTAACTCTAGTATTAATCTAGTAGAAATAGGATATCCATTATGGATGCGCTCTATCCCTATTGCTAAAGCTTTCTGGTAATTTTCCACTTCAGTAACTTCACTACTTTTATTTTTTTTAGTGGCTTCATCTATCATATCAGCAAAAGTAACTTGTGTTCCTTCTATTCTTGTAGACTGAACCGATTCTCTTAAAGAAAGAATTTGGATTAATTGATCATTTACAATTGAATGGTCAAGTTCGGAATTTAGTTTTCCAATGGATGTTTTTATTTGTGCTACTTTTTTATACAAGGATAAAGCTTGTTTGGTACTTACAACTGGAGGTAACAAATCAATTCCTTTTAAAACCATTTTGGTTGTCCCCTTTATGTCTAATTTAGTATATTATTACATTCTATTTGATAAAACTCAACATAAAAAAACATATAGATGTTAAAAATGCATCTATAAGAAACTTAAATAGTAATATTTAACTATATGATTTTAATTAGCTCTCCATGATTAAGTATCTCCTATAAAAATGAAGAAACCTATCGGTTTCACAAAAGTAATAGACGAGTAAAAAAAATGACATTCCAACTCCAGTAAAGTTGCAGAATACCAATTTTAAAACTCAAAATACAAGAGACCTTCATACTGCACCAAAAACCAGTATTTAAGCACCTATACCAAACCGGATCAATCTTGTAAGGGTATCCAAAAATGCCATTTTTTTAAACAATCGTCCAAAAACATGACATTTTTTTTGTTTGAAAACGTATTACAATTAGAACATCAAGTAGGAAACGTTTGCATACACAAGGAGGAACTATCAAAATGACTGAGAAAAAATATATTATGTCCATTGACCAAGGAACAACTAGCTCAAGAGCTATTATTTTTGACAAAAACGCTAATAACGTTGGAAGTTCACAAAAAGAGTTTACTCAGATTTTTCCTGAAAGCGGTTGGGTAGAACACAACCCGAACGAAATCTGGAACTCTGTACAATCCGTAATCGCAGGGGCATTTATTGAATCCGGTATCAAACCTGCTGAAATCGCTGCTATCGGAATTACTAACCAGCGTGAAACAACTATTATTTGGGACAAAAAAACAGGACGCCCAATCTACAACGCAGTAGTATGGCAATCACGCCAATCTGCACCAATTGCAGCTAAATTAGCAGAAGACGGACATGCTGACATGATCCATGCTAAAACAGGCTTGATCATTGACTCATACTTCTCTGCAACTAAAATTCGTTGGATCTTAGACCACGTTGAAGGCGCACAAGAACGCGCTGAAAACGGCGAATTGTTATTCGGTACTGTTGACACTTGGTTGACATGGAAATTAACTGGTGGAGAATCATTTGTAACGGATTACTCAAATGCTAGTCGTACGATGTTGTACAATATCCACGATTTAGAATGGGACCAAGAGATCTTAGATTTATTGAACATTCCACGCGCTATGATGCCAGAAGTGAAATCAAACTCTGAAATTTATGGACGCACAACGAACTACCACTTCTACGGAGCTTCTACTCCGATCGCAGGAATGGCAGGAGACCAACAAGCAGCATTATTTGGCCAAATGGCTTTCGAACCAGGTATGGTTAAAAACACTTACGGTACAGGTTCATTTATCGTGATGAATACTGGAGAAACTCCTCAATTATCAAACAACAACTTGTTAACAACAATTGGTTATGGAATCAACGGAAAAGTTTACTATGCATTAGAAGGTAGTATCTTTGTTGCAGGTTCGGCTATCCAATGGTTGCGTGATGGATTGAAGATGCTTGAAAGCTCATCAGACTCAGAAGCATTGGCAAAAGCATCAGACAACGAAAATGAAGTCTTTGTAGTACCAGCCTTTACTGGATTAGGTGCACCTTACTGGGATTCTGAAGCACGCGGAGCTGTTTTCGGATTGACTCGCGGAACCAGCAGAGAAGATTTCGTTAAAGCAACTTTACAAGCTATTGCTTACCAAGCACGCGACGTTATTGATACAATGAAGAAGGACGCAGAAATCGAAATTCCATTATTGAAAGTGGATGGCGGAGCAGCTAACAATGACTGGTTATTGCAATTTCAAGCAGATATCATCGGAACAAAAGTTCAACGCGCTCACAACCTAGAAACAACTGCATTAGGCGTTGCTTACATGGCAGGACTAGCTGTCGGATTCTGGGACAGCATCGATGAAATCAAAAACATGTACGAAGAAGGCGGCACATTCGAACCGCAAATGGCAGACGAAGAACGCGAAAAACTGTACGAAAACTGGAAACTAGCAGTGAAAGCAACACAAGTGTTTAAGCCATAGAGAGCAGAGAGTGGAACTAGGCGATTAGCTTACCGGATATAAGGCAATCTTCAACAGTTAGGTGTTTTTCCTAACAGTTGAAGATCGACTTATAGACGTGTAAGCTGCCTCGTGCAACTCGTTTAAGATCAGAGAGTGGAATGAACCGTTTAGACTCCCGTAGAGTTCACTTTTGCCTTTTAGGTGGTGCTCTTTACCACCAAAAAGGCAAAATGAAATCATAGGGAGTCTGGTTCATGCAACTCGTTTTAGAATCACCACATCAATAAAGGAGGAACAATCATGGTTTTTTCAATCGAAAGAAGAAAGCAAGACATCAAAGCACTACAAGAAGAAACGTTGGACGTCTTAATCATCGGCGGAGGGATTACAGGTGCTGGGACTGCATTGCAAGCCAGCGCTTCTGGACTTAAAACAGGTCTTGTGGAAATGCAAGATTTCGCAGAAGGAACCTCTTCTCGCTCGACTAAATTAGTTCACGGTGGATTGCGCTACTTGAAAAACTTCGACGTTGAAGTTGTAGCAGATACCGTTCAAGAACGTGCGGTCGTACAAGGAATTGCACCACACATTCCAAAAGCAGATCCAATGATTTTGCCAGTTTATGACGAACCAGGCTCAACTTTCTCTATGTTCTCTCTAAAAGTAGCTATGGATCTTTACGATCAATTAGCGAGCGTTACCGGAACAAAATATGCGAATTACACATTAACAAAAGACGAAGTTCTAGAACGCTTACCACAACTGAAAAGCGAAGGCTTATTAGGTGCTGGAGTTTACCTAGACTACCGTAACAACGATGCTCGTTTAGTGATCGAAAACATCAAACGTGCAGCTGAAGACGGTGGACACATGGTCAGCCGCATGAAAGTTATTGGTATCTTACATGACGAAAACAACAAAGTTTCTGGTGCAACAGTTGAGGATTTATTAACTGGCGAAACATTCGACATCAAAGCTCGCACAGTTCTAAATTCAACTGGTCCTTGGTCTGATACGATCCGTCAAATGGATGCTAAATTAGACGCTGTACCACAAATGCGCCCAACAAAAGGGGTTCACTTAGTTGTAGACCGCGAAAAATTACAAGTTCCACAACCAACTTACTTCGATACAGGTAAAAACGACGGCCGTATGGTGTTCGTGATTCCTCGTGAAGAAAAAACGTACTTTGGAACGACCGATACAGACTACAAGGGCGACTTTGCACACCCGACAGTAGAACAAGAAGACGTGGATTACCTATTGGAAGTTGTCAACAACCGCTACCCATCAGCAGATATCAAATTAGACGATATCGAATCAAGCTGGGCAGGATTACGTCCATTAATCTCTTCAAATGGCGGATCAGATTACAACGGCGGAAACAGCCAACCGATTTCAGATGAAAGCTTTGACAAAGTCATCTCTACTATAGAACAATTCCAAAAAGGCGAAGTTGACCGCTATACAGTAGAAGACGCTTTGAAAAATATCGAAACGGGTAACTCTGAATCAGAAGATAACCCTTCAGCGATTTCACGTGGAAGTGCGTTAGACATTGATGAAGACGGTTTGATCACAGTAGCTGGTGGTAAATTGACCGACTACCGTAAAATGGCCATCGGCGCGATGAAAGCTGTTATTGAAATCTTGAACAACACGTTCAACGAATCTTACGAATTGATCGACTCTTCTAACTACTCTGTATCAGGTGGAGAGATCAACCCGCAAGAAGTAGAAGAAGAAACCGGAAAATTAGCACAAATGGGTGTCGAAAAAGGTTTAAGCGAGTCAGAAGCTTTATATCTTGCTAACCTATACGGTTCAAATGCTCCTAAAGTTTTTGCTTTAATCGGTGAAGTAGAACAATTAGAAGGATTAACATTAGCTGACTCATTAAGCTTGCGTTATGCAATGAACGAAGAAATGGCTTTGACGCCAAATGACTTCTTAATCCGTCGTACAAACCACATGCTATTTATGCGCGACACATTAGATGGTATGATAGAACCAGTGATTGCAGAAATGGCTCGCTACTATGGCTGGACAGATGAAGCAAAAGCTGATTACACTACAAAATTAAACACTGCAATTGCAGAGTCTGATTTAAAAAACTTAAAGGAGATGTAAAGTAATGAGTGGAGATACACTACAGATTTTTAGTGAGTTCCTCGGAACAATGATCTTAGTTTTACTCGGTGACGGAGTATGCGCGGCCGTCAACTTGAAAAAAAGTAAAGCTGAGGCAGCAGGATGGGTTGCTATTGCTCTTGGATGGGGAGCAGCCGTAACAATCGCTGTTTACGTTTCAGGAACTATGGGACCAGCTCACTTAAACCCAGCTGTAACAGTTGGTATGGCAATTATTGGTAATTTAGATTGGGCATTGGTTGTGCCGTTTATTTTAGCACAATTAGTGGGAGCTTTCGTAGGAGCAGCTTTAGTTTGGTTAAGCTACTTACCGCATTTCAAAGAAACAGAAGATCAAGGTTACATTCTTGGAACTTTTGCAACAGGTCCAGCTATCCGTAACAACGTCAGCAACGTCTTGACAGAAACGATCGGTACATTCGTATTGGTATTCGGTATCATGATGTTCGGACAAAACACTTTTGCTGATGGTTTAAACCCATTAGTAGTTGGAGTATTAATCCTTTCAATTGGTCTATCTCTAGGTGGGTCAACAGGATACGCTATCAACCCTGCACGTGACTTAGGTCCGCGTATTGCACATCAATTGTTGCCAATCGCGAACAAAGGTAAATCTGAATGGGATTACTCATGGATTCCAGTAGTAGGACCAATCTTAGGAGCAGTTGTTGCTGCTTTACTATATATGGTTATTCTATAGAAGAAATATAGCAATTAGATGAACTAAAACGAACCACATACTTGAGCATAATCAGTGCGCAAGTATGTGGTTCTTTTGTATTTTTATATACTATTTTGTGTATTTTCAGCATGCAATATACTGAAAATTGAGTAATATTCAAAATGTTTTTAAAATAACGTATATTCTAGTTGATATAAGAATAATCTTCTGGGATAATCTGCCTATGTAAAAAGCTGTAATTTTAACATTTTGTACATAAAGTAGGAGGAAAAATGTGTTATAGTGATAAAGAATGTTATTAAAATTGGTATAGAAAATTGATAATGTTTAATTATACTTTGGCTAATCGCCGTTCAGGAGGAAATCATGGAAGAAGAAATTAGTTTAGTTGAGCTGTTTGATGTTATAAAAAAACGAATGAGCATGATTGTGAGCTTAGGTCTAATCGGGTTGATCATTGCTTCAGTATTCACTTTTTTTATTGTCACACCACAGTACAGTGCGACTACGCAAATATTGGTTAATCGTACCACTGAATCTGCAGAAGGCATTCAGTTAAACGACATTAATACTAATGTTCAAATGATTAATACATATAAAGATATTATCAAAGGACCGGTTATCTTAGACGAAGTTAGTCAAAATTTAAAGACTAACTTAACTACAGGTGAACTAGCAGAGAAAATCCAAATTATAACACAAGATAATTCACAAGTTTTTTCATTAACAGTAACAGATGAAAGTCCTTATGATGCGGCTGAAATTGCCAATTCTGTGGCGAGTACTTTCCAAAACGAAATTGGAAATATTATGAACGTAGATAATGTAACTATTATTTCTGAAGCAATTGCTAATACAAGTCCTGTTTCACCAAACACTCCTTTAAACTTGGTCATTGGACTCTTATTGGGATCAATGGTTGGAGTCGGCTTAGCATTTGTCTTTGAATTTTTAGACAAAACTGTTAAAGATGAAAAATTCATCTCGGAACAACTGGGATGGACAAATCTTGGGAAAATTTCTGAAATGTCTGAAGACGAGTTGAAATCAGAACAACAAATACCACAGCGCAATACAGAAACGCGCAGTGCAAGAAGCCGTGTATAGAAGGAGGATATGAAATGTTTGGGATGAAAAAGAAACCACAAGCAACAAAAGAACGTCCAGGTTTAGTTGTTTCGAGTAAACCTAATTCAGTTGTCTCTGAACAATTCCGTACTATTAGGACAAATATCCAGTTTTCAATGGTAGATGAAAACTTGAAAAGCTTAGTCATTACTTCAGCAGGTCCGGGATCCGGGAAATCAATTATATCTGCTAATTTAGCCGCAACATTTGCTTCAGAAGACAAAAGAGTTCTCTTAGTAGACGCTGACTTGCGTAAGCCGACTGAACATAAAACATTCCGTGTCCGCAACAATGATGGACTAACTACCTTATTAACAGACCGTGGGACAAGAATTGAAGATATGGTTTATCGC
Organism: Desemzia sp. FAM 23988; assembly: GCF_045528365.1. Taxonomy (NCBI): domain Bacteria; kingdom Bacillati; phylum Bacillota; class Bacilli; order Lactobacillales; family Carnobacteriaceae; genus Desemzia; species Desemzia sp. FAM 23988. The sequence goes on along the minus strand of NZ_JBGQQS010000007.1, from coordinate 80,228 downwards.
ACTAACATTGAAGGTTTATATACCTTAACAAGTGGAGCTATACCGCCAAATCCGGCTGAACTCTTAGGCTCTAAGCGAATGGACGAGTTAATGAAGGAATTGGAAGAAGAATTTGACTTTGTTGTTTATGATATGCCTCCGGTTCTTGCAGTAACAGATGCACAAGTGATGGCGAGTAAAGCAGACGGTACCATTTTTGTATTACCAAAAGGGCAAGCCACCAAAGAAGAAGTCCTTAAATCAAAAGAGTTATTAGAAATGGTGAATGCCAATGTTTTAGGAGCTATTTTCAACAGAGTAGAAAAAGCAAGTGATAGCTATTATTACTATTACGGAGAAGAATAGATAGCAACTATCATACAGGAGGCAAAAAATGAATCCACATTACCTTTTTAGCAGGTGATTAAAAATTGCAGATTCATTTTTTGTTTTATATTCAGTATGAAATACGGAGGAGGAGAGATTAAGTGATAAATCGCAAAATGAAGCGGAGAGTACTGCTAACGTTTGATACATTTGCTATCTTGGCTTCTAGTATTCTTTCTTACATATTTTTAGAACCTTATATTTCGTTATTAACAAGAGATTTTTGGATTGCCCTCGGTCTAAGTTGGGTGTTTTACTTGTTCTTTGCCTTGCGTTTCCAATTGTTTTATAAAATTAATCGATACACGAGTATCCGAGAAACTTTTAATCATATGTTAGCAGTAACGTTAGCGTTTTTTGCAGCTTCCTTGTTATCAGTTCCGTTCGTAGAATCCATTAGTCTTCGCTTCATGTTATTGACATACCTATTTTCTGTAGCACTTATTCCAGGAAGTCGGATTATTTGGCGGATTTATAACGAACATCAACAAAAATTAAAAGAACTATCTGTTCATGGCGAAGTTACTCAAAAAGTGCGGACTTTGATTGTAGGAGCAGGACAAGGTGGCAGTTTGTTTATCAAAAGTCTTCAACGACATGACTTTGAAGTGGAACTGATTGGGTTAATAGATGATGATTCAGCTAAAGAGCGCATGACGTTATACGGTGTGCCGGTTATTGGAAAAGTAGAAGATATTCCAGAATTGGTCAAACTTCATGAAATCGAACAAATTACTGTAGCAATACCTTCTTTATCACCTCAAGAATTGAATGATATTGTAGAGGTATGTGCTCAAACAAACGCTAAAGTGAATCAAATGCCTTCAGTAGAAGAAGTCGTTTTAGGCAAGTATGAAGTCAACAAGTTTAAAGAGATTGATGTGGTTGATTTACTTGGCCGTGAAGAAGTGCAATTGGATATGGAAACCATTGCTGAAAAACTATCTGGTCAAACGGTTCTCGTGAGTGGAGCGGGTGGGTCGATTGGGTCAGAGATTTGTCGGCAAATTATCCGCTTCTCACCAAAACGCATTTTGTTGTTAGGGCACGGAGAAAATTCCATCTACTTGATTAATAAGGAATTAACAAACTTACATACCAATACAGAAATTGTCCCTATTATAGCAGATATCCAAGACCGAGAACGGATCTTCAAAGTCATGGAACAATACAAACCAGACCGCGTTTACCATGCGGCGGCACATAAACATGTCCCGTTAATGGAATACAATCCGACTGAAGCTGTAAAAAATAACATTTATGGAACGAAAAATATGGCGGAAGCCGCAAAAGCTGCAAGTGTGCAGAGTTTTGTGATGGTTTCTACTGATAAAGCAGTTAACCCACCGAACGTTATGGGGTCAACTAAACGGATTGCTGAAATGATTGTGACTGGATTGAACGAAGAAGGAAAAACGAACTTTGTAGCTGTTCGCTTCGGTAACGTCTTAGGCAGTCGAGGAAGTGTCATCCCATTATTTAAAGAACAGATTCAAAACGGAGGTCCTGTGACCGTCACCGATTTTCGAATGACGCGTTACTTTATGACGATTCCAGAAGCTAGCCGCTTAGTACTCCAAGCAGGAGCATTGGCACATGGTGGAGAAATCTTTGTTTTAGATATGGCTGAACCCGTTAAAATTGTTGATTTAGCTAAAAAAATGATCAAACTTAGCGGCTACACAGAAAAAGAGATACCTATTGTAGAAGCAGGTATTCGCCCAGGAGAGAAGTTGTATGAGGAGCTACTTGCAGGCAGTGAACATACAAATCAAAAAGTGTACGATAAAATTTTTGTAGGTAAAGTTAATAACTTGCCGCTGCCGAATGTTATGCATTTTGTTCATAGTTTAGAACATTCCGATGATGCACAACTGAAAGAAAAGCTCGTTGATTTTGCAAATGGGCGCTACTCATTGGAAAAAGAAAGTACCGTAAAAGATTTGGAAACATCTTATCAAGAAGAAGCAGTATTTGTCTGACAGTTTAATAGAAAGCTTTAGTCTAGCAAAGAAAAGGACTGAGACTTTTTATGCTGTACGAGGATTAAAGGAGGAGACAATAGAGTGAAGTATAAAAAAGTGAAACGAGTGTTAGATATTCTATTATCTGTTTTAGGACTTATGGTATTGTCCCCTATTATTCTGTTGTTAATTATCGCCATAAAACTCGATTCTAAAGGACCAATTTTATTCAAACAAAAAAGAGTTGGTTTACATAAGAAACACTTTTATATCTTGAAATTCCGTACGATGCGAATAGATACGCCAAAAGACACCCCGACTCATCTTTTAGAAAATCCAAACCAGTGGATTACTCGAGTAGGGAAATTTCTTCGGAAAACTTCATTGGACGAACTTCCTCAAATTCTAAATATCATCAGAGGCGATATGAGCATTATTGGTCCTCGTCCTGCTTTATGGAATCAATATGATTTAATCGCAGAAAGAGATAAGTATAATGCTAATGATATTTATCCAGGACTGACAGGATGGGCACAAATTAATGGCAGAGATGAACTATCCATTGAGAAGAAGGCTTCATTGGATGGAGACTATTTACAACAAATGAGCTTTTTCTTTGATGTAAAGTGTTTTGTAGGCACTATTATTAGTGTAGTAAAAAATGACGGTGTTGTAGAAGGCGGTACAGGGACATTAAGCAACCAAGAGGTGTTTGAACATGAGTAAAAGAATACTGATTACTGGTAAAAATAGTTATGTGGGCAATCAGTTAGCAGAGTGGCTAAATAAAAAACCTCAAGAATACACGGTAGTGAAAAAATCTGTACGTGACGATAAATGGAAAGAAATTGATTTTTCGAATTTTGATGTGGTAGTTCACGTGGCAGGCATCGCGCATCAAGATACTAAGAAGGATCAAGAAGACCTGTATTATAAAGTAAATACCGATTTAACAATTGATATTGCTATGAAAGCGAAGGTCGAAGGCGTAAAACAATTCATTTTTATGAGTAGCATGATTGTCTATGGAGCAAGTAGTAGAATTGGAGAACCTAAGGTTATCACAAAAGAAACTATACCAGAGCCGGTTAATTTTTATGGGAATAGTAAACTTTTAGCTGAAAAAGGAATTCAATCATTACAATCCGATAGTTTTAACGTTGTAATTGTACGCCCGCCAATGATTTACGGAAAGGGTTCTAAAGGAAATTATCTAAAATTAGCGAAATTAGCACAAATCTTACCTGTATTTCCTGATATTGAAAATACTCGTAGTATGTTATACATAGATAATCTCTGTGAATTAATAAAGTTGATAATTAATTATAAGGAATCCGGGATTTTTTTCCCGCAAAATAATAAATATGTTAAGACAAGTGAGATGGTAAAAGTAATTAGTAATGTGCATGGGAAAAAAATGAAATTAACAACAATATTTAATAAGCCACTTCAATTAATGGCTAAGAAAATAAACCTTATTAATAAAGTATTTGGTAATTTATCGTACGACTCTTCTTTAAGCAGTTATCATGTGGATTACAGAATGAGTGGTTTTGAGGAATCAATAAAGCTCACCGAAAGGAGAAATTGAATTGTCAAAAAAGAAAGTTCTTATTCTGGTTAACCATGACGTTGTAATTTATAACTTTAGAAGAGAATTAGTAGAACGGTTGATTCAAGAGGGATACGATGTAGTGATTTCCTCACCATATGGCGAAAGAATTGATGATTTAATTGAAATGGGATGCAAATACTCAGAAGTGTCTATTGATCGTCATGGAACAAACATTTTAAAAGAAATAAAGTTACTTAGTTACTATCTGAAAACGATGAAAACTATTAAACCAGATGTTGTTTTAACATATACAATAAAACCGAATATTTATGGAGGCTTAGCAGCAGAAATATTAAATATCCCTTATATTGCTAATATAACAGGGCTAGGTACTGCAGTAGAAATTGATGGATTCATGCAAAAAATTTCTATTATGCTCTATAAGTTGGCCTTTAAAAAAGTAAACAAAGTTTTCTTTCAAAATACGGAAAATATGCAATTTTTTATAAATAATGAAATAGCTTTAGAAAAGCATAAGCTACTCCCAGGATCTGGAGTTAATTTAGAACAATTCTCTGTTTTGGATTATCCAGAAAACGAAACTATTGAGTTTGTATTTATTTCTCGTATTATGAAAGAAAAGGGTATCGAACAATACATAGATGCAGCAAAGTATATTCGGAAAAAATATCCTTTTACTAGGTTTCACATATGTGGTTTTTGTGAAGAAAATTATGAAAAGACTCTTAAAGACTTAGAAGAGCAGCATATACTTAAATACCATGGGATGTTAAGAGATGTAAAAAAAATACTCCGGAAAATTCATTGTACTGTTCATCCTACTTATTACCCAGAAGGTATTTCAAATGTCCTTTTAGAGAGCTCAGCTTGTGGTAGACCATTAATTACTACAAATAGGAGTGGGTGTAGAGAAGTTGTAGATGAAGGAATAAATGGTTTTTTAGTTGAACAAAAGAATAGTCTAGATTTAATTGATAAAATGGAAACATTTATAAAATTGGAGCATAAAGAGAAGAGAAGAATGGGATTAGCTAGTAGGAAAAAAGTGGAAAATGAATTTGACAGAACTATTGTGGTTGAAGCTTATATTAAAGAAATTGAAATAATTTGGAGTGAAGAAACTTATGAATTATAAGAAAATTATACCAAATAAAAATTTAAGACTTAAAATACTTGAATTAACGAACTTTATTCCAGATGAGATGATGATTAAACTTCAGTATAGAATTAAAACTGGTAGGAGCCTCAATCTAGAAACTCCTGAGAGATATACCGAAAAACTACAATGGTATAAACTTCATTATAGAGATTCACTCATGACTATATGCTCCGATAAATTTCGAGTACGAGAGTATGTTAAAGATAAAGGATTAGAAAGTATACTAAACCCTTTATATGCTACATATACTAATGTGAATGAAATTGATTACGCAAGCTTACCAATGTCGTTTGCAATAAAACATACAAATGGATCAGGAGCGAATATTTTTGTGAATGATAAGGAGAAAATAAATTTCGATGCATTGAAAGACCGGTTGTCTTCTTGGATGAAAAGAAAAGTTGTGAATTACGGTAGAGAATGGTCATATTATGAAGTGGAATCGAGAATTGTTGTTGAAAAGTTATTAGAACGCGACGAAAATAATGATCTTCCTGATTATAAATTTTTTTGTTTTGATGGAAAAGTAAAATATTTGTACACAATGATTGATTATGTAGACGATCACAGTCAAGGGAAATGTAGTTTTTTTACTCCTGATTTTGAAAAATTACATTATAGAAGATCAGAATATGCTCCAATTGATAGACAGATAAAAAAGCCAAAAAACTTTGATAAGATGATAAAGATAGCGGAACGATTATCTGAAGATTTTCCGCATGTAAGGGTGGACTTATATAATATTAAAGGTGAGATAGTTTTTGGAGAATTGACTTTTTATAACGCCGGTGGATATTCAGTCTTTAGTCCAGATGAATTTGATTTCATAATGGGGAAAGAATTTAAATTACCTCTTAATCAAATGGAGAAATCATAATGAAAAAAATACTATACATCGGTAACTTTTCTTTTCCAGTGGGAAACGCAGCAGGAAAAAGAGTATATGCTAATGGAAAAATTTTAAAAAAATTAGGGTATGAAGTCATTTTTATTGGTACAGACTATGATATACAAGCAATAACCAAACTTCAAGATACTAAAGAAGAATATGATGGATTTGAATTTTACAATTTCCCTTATCCTACAAAAAGTATTTCGTGGATAAATTATAATAAAACATATAAGTTATTAGTTAATTTTATTGAAGAAGAAATAGGTATCAGTAACATTGAAATGATTATATATTATGGTAGTCCTACATTATCACTGTTTATTAATAAATTAATTAAATTGAGCAGAAAGAATAATATAAAAGTTGTTTCAGATTGTGTCGACTGGCTTACCGTGAGAACTAACAACCCAGTATTCAATTTTGTTAAATGGCTAGATACTACATACCAAAAGACGTGCTTAAACAAAAGAGTAGACGGAGTAATAGCTATTAGTAAGTTTTTAGAGGGGTACTATAGCAAGACTGGGCTGAAAACGGTCGTTATCCCTCCGTTGTCCCCGCAGGATTGCAAAGAAGTAGTAGCAAACAATAAGGAATATAAAGTAATTGTATACGCTGGTATCCCCTTCAGAACTGGTCAAATAATTAAAGACCTAAGTACTTTAAAAGACAGAATTGATAAAACAATTATTTTGCTTTATGAAGCAAAGAAACGAGGAGCATACTTTAAATTCAATATTTACGGTTTTACAAAAGCAGAATACTTAAAATCCATACCTTCTCAAAAAAAATATGTGGTAGGTTTAGAAGATAGCATAGTATTCCATGGAATGAAATCAAATAAAGAAGTGACAAAAGAAATTTCTAGAGCAGATTTTACTATTTTGATTAGAGATGTAACTCGTGACACAACAGCGGGATTTCCAACTAAAGTTTCTGAGAGTATTAGTTGTGGTACTCCTGTAATAGTTACAAGGACTAGTGATTTAGAAAATTATATCGTTGATGGAAAGAATGGAATATTGATTGATGTGGAAAATTGCAATCAAGCAATTGATGAAATAACGCAAGTGCTTTTAAAAAACAAAATAGATGTCTTCAATATGAAGCAGGAATGTATTAATTCAGGAACGTTTTCTTATGAAAAATATATTTATAGACTAAAAGAATTTGTTTTTAGTTTATAAAATGAATGGCTAAAAAAACGAGTTTTTTTCAATTAAATACTAAGAATCTCTGTAACAAAAAACTAAGTAGAGAAACGGTGGTACACAGAAATAGAAAACTGTAGCAAATCCACCTCTAAATAAATCATCTTATCCTTATATGTTTAATGCTATTTAGGTTACGAGAAACAGATATTGAGATTTTCCAAGGGACAAAAAGACATAAAAATACTTTACCAATCAGATAAAAACGTTTATGAGATTAATAGATTTAGAGAATATAGATAGTAAAAAAGGATAAAACATTTACAGTACCGTGCTTTGATATTAGTATGGTAAAGTTTATAAAAAATTACAGATGAAAAAAGCAGGAGTTATAGTTTATGGAAGTTTATTTGTTATTAGTATTTCTATGGTCAGTAGGCTATTTTACAATAAAAGCCCTTGATAATCGATTTGTAAACATAAATGGAAAAATGATTTATTCAATATTTGCTGGTATACTAATGTTTTTAGTAATAGGATTTAGAGATAAATCTATTGGAGCAGATACTGAACAATACTTATATCTTTATGAGTTAAGAGGAAATTATGATTGGCATACTATTTTTAAAATAGATGAATGGTTGTTTTCGGCTCTTATGAAGGCATTGTCTAGCGTTGGTATAGGAGAGCAAGGCTTTTTATTAATTATGTCATTGATAATTTGCGTTATTTTTTCTGTGTTTTATTATAAGTATTCAAAAAATGTGTTTTTAAGTTTTTATTTGCACTTAACTATAGGTTTGTTTGCTATGTCAATGTCAGGAATAAGACAGGTGTTTGCTATTTGCATAGTAATCATAGCCTTTATCTTTATGATGAAGAATAAACCAATTAGCTATATTATAACTATCATATTAGCAGTGCAAATCCATACTTCTGCGATAGTTTTTTTGCCCATGTATTTTATAAAATACGTAAAATTTAATAAGAAGTCAGGATGGATTTTATTATCTATTACCACATTAACCTTGGTTTTAAGAAAACCATTAATTCCAGTAATAGAATTTTTACTGCCTGAAAGGTATGAGAAGTACGGAGCATTTTCTAATAATCAACTAGTCAATCCTCTATTAATAGTAATCGCTTTAGCTATTCCTTTCACCGTACTAATTCTCATAGGCAATCTAAATAGAAAGCAGGAAATAGAGCAAAAAAACTTTTCGATATTTTTCACCCTTTCCTGTATTAATGCGATCATAAACATACTTTCTCTTAATTCTAATATGATTGGTAGAGTATCTTTTTATTTTGTTATTTTTAATATGGTCTTAATTCCAAATGTTATTGATAATTTAAAAGATCCATTATTAAAATTGGTTGCTACTTATTTTTGTATACTATTTCCTGCGATACAATTTTTAATGGCAACCCCAGGAGGAACTATGAAAATTGATAATTTCAAGTTTTTTTGGCAATAAAAATTCGATATTTACGAGAAAAATGATAAAAGACATAATTTCTGAAATTAAAAAGTAAAATATTTCAAGCTTGTTTACTTCAAGTATTAATTATTTATTAAGGTGATGATATAAATTATGAAAGTATTGTGGGTCGTAAACCATCATATGGCTGAACTTGCAAATGAAATAGGCTTGAAACCTCCGGTAAGTGGCTCGTGGTTGGTTGAAATGTCTGCTTCATTATCAAGCATAGAAAATATCGAATTAAATATAGTATGCCCTACGAAAAAAAAAGATAAAAAAAGATACATTAAAGGAATAAATTATTATCAATTAGAAATGTCCAATTACGATAGATATAAAGCACCGTCAAAAAAAATGATGGAGCAAACATCTAGTTTAATTGAAGAATTAAATCCGGACATAATTCATCTACAAGGTAGTGAATTTGCATATAATCTTGCATTCTTAAAACAAAAAAAAGTCCCAGTTGTTATTTCAATTCAAGGCTTAATTTCTGAAATTGTAAAAAATGATAATGATTGGGGAGGAATTAATTATAAAGGTTTAGCAAATTATTTTAGTCTAAACAATTTGATGATTTATTTGCCTCTAAGATTGAAAAAATTTAGGAATAAGTTAAGAGCAAATGCTGAAATAAAACAATTACAACAATGTAATTATAGGATTGGACGAACTAATTGGGATAAAATCCATAGCTATTTTTATAATCCTCAAGGCCAATATTATTATTTACAGGAAACAATAAGAAAATCTTTCCTTTACCAAAAATGGGAAATAGAAGAAGCAAGCAAGTTTACAGTTTTTTGTGCTGGAGGGTATAGTTCCCCTTTAAAAGGAGCACATAAGACTTTTGAAGCCATTGCATTATTGAAAAAGGAATTTCCAAAAATTCAAGTTCGAGTCGTTGGAAGAGATCCCAGAGAATTAAAATATAACTATGGATATACTAAATATATAGTTAATTGTATAAAAAAGTTAAAATTGGATGACAATATTGTTTTTACCGGAATATTAAGTGATAGTCAAATGGCCGAAGAGTTTTCCAAAGCTCATGTTTATGTAATAGGTTCAAGTATAGAAAATAGTTCTAACACGATGGGAGAAGCCATGTGTGTAGGTACACCCGGGGTAATCGCTAATGTCGGTGGGTTACCTAGTTTGGCTGATGATGAAAAAGAAGTCTTATTTTATCGGTTTGGAGATGTCGAGCAAATGGCTTGGCAAATAAGAAGGATATTTAGAAACGTAAGTCTTGCTTCAAAGCTAAGTAAAAATTCTAAAAAAAGAGCAGAAGCACAATATTCAAATAAAAATATTACAACAAAATTAATAGGTATATATAACGATGTTATTGAAAGCTCAAAAAAAAATAAAATATCTGATAAGAAAGGAAATGAAGATGTTAAAAGATAAAATTCTACTAATAACTGGAGGTACTGGATCCTTTGGAAATGCTGTCATGGAAAGATTTCTTGATACTGATATAAAAGAGATTCGGATTTTTTCACGTGACGAAAAAAAACAAAATGATATGAGAACACTTTACAAAAATGACAAGATTAAATTTTACATAGGAGATGTAAGAGATATTGCAAGCGTGAAAAATGCGATGTACGGTGTGGATTATGTTTTTCATGCGGCAGCTCTTAAACAAGTTCCTTCATGCGAATTTTTCCCTCTTGAAGCAGTAAAGACAAATATACTCGGTACGGATAACGTATTAACTGCAGCTATCGAAACTGGTGTAAAGAAAGTGATTTGTCTTTCCACTGATAAAGCCGCATACCCTATTAATGCAATGGGTATTTCAAAAGCAATGATGGAAAAAGTGTTTGTAGCGAAAGCGAAAGCAGTTGACCCAGAACGTACTCTCATTTGTGGAACACGATATGGGAATGTTATGGCTTCCCGTGGTTCTGTTATTCCTTTATTCATCGAACAAATTAAAAGTGGCGAACCGATTACGGTTACGGATCCTGGAATGACTCGTTTCTTGATGAGTTTAGAAGAAGCAGTTGAACTTGTCGTTTTTGCTTTTCAAAATGCAAAGGCAGGGGACATTATGGTACAGAAAGCTCCGGCTTCAACCATTGGAGACCTAGCTCAAGCAGTAAAAGAATTATTTAAAGCAGAAAACGACATTAGGGTTATTGGAACTCGTCATGGTGAAAAGCTGTATGAAACTTTGATGACTAAAGAAGAATACCATGTAGCTACTGACAGAGGCGACTTCTATCAAGTACCAGCGGATAAAAGAGATTTGAACTACGACAAGTATTTCGAAGAAGGCAGCCACGCATTATCCGTTGAAGAAGAATACCATTCGCATAATACTGAACGTTTGAATATTGAACAAATAAAAGAGAAATTATTAGAACTAAGTTATGTCAGAGAAGAATTGGAAGGCTGGTTGGGTAAAAATGAAGATCTTAGTCACTGGAGCTGAAGGGTTCATAGCAAAGAACTTAATAGCTGAGTTAAAAAACAAAGGCTACGAAACTATTTTTGAATACCATCAAAATACGGAACCAGAATTATTAGATCAGTATTCCAAAGAAGCTGAGTTTGTTTTTCATCTTGCAGGAGTGAATCGTCCGAAAGACCAATCTGAATTCATGGAAGGAAACTTTGGCTTCACTTCTACTCTGTTGGAAACTCTGAAGAAACACAACAATACAAGTCCGGTAATGATTTCTTCCTCCATTCAAGCGGAGATGGATAATCCATACGGAAAAAGCAAAAAAGCAGGAGAAGATCTCCTCTTCAAATACGAAAAAGAAACTGGCGCAAAAGTATTAGTATATAGATTTCCAAATGTGTTTGGAAAATGGTGCAGACCGAATTACAACAGTGCTATCGCTACTTTTTGTCATAACATTGCTCGTGACCTGCCTATAACGGTAAACGACTCTAATGTATTGATGACACTCGTTTACATTGATGATGTGGTGAATGAATTGAGTGATGCATTAGAAGGACAAGAAAACCGAACAAGAGATTATTGCGAAGTGCCTGTCCAACACAAACTTTCTTTAGGAGAGATAGCTGACTTAATCTATTCGTTTAAGGAAAGCAGACAGAACCGTTCTATTCCTGATATGTCAGATGCATTGACAAAGAAACTCTACAGTACTTATTTAAGCTATCTTCCAGAAGATGACTTTAGCTATGACCTCAAAATGAATGTAGACAATAGAGGTTCTTTTACAGAATTTTTGAAGACATCGAATAGAGGTCAAGTATCCGTAAATATATCAAAACCAGGAATTGTCAAAGGAAATCACTGGCACCATACGAAAAACGAAAAGTTTCTTGTGGTAAGCGGAGAAGGTATGATTCGCTTTAGAAAAATCAATTCAGATGAAGTAATTGAATATAAAGTAAGTGGAAAAACACTAGAAGTAGTGGATATCCCGGTTGGATATACTCATAATATTGAAAATGTCGGTGAGACTGATATGGTGACCGTTATGTGGGCAAACGAGTCGTTTGACCCAAATAATCCGGATACTTACTACGTGGAGGTATAATTGTGAAAAAGTTAAAAGTTATGACAGTGGTGGGAACACGCCCAGAAATCATTCGCTTGTCTGCGGTAATTAATAAATTAGAAGAATCAGAAGCTATCGATCATATACTAGTACATACGGGCCAAAATTATGACTATGAACTAAATGAAGTATTCTTCAAAGACTTCAATCTAAGAAAGCCTGATTATTTCTTAAATGCTGCAACAGGAACGGCAATTGAAACTGTAGGAAATATTTTAATTAAGATTGATCCTATTTTAGAAGAAGTACAACCAGATGCTTTCTTAGTGCTAGGGGATACGAATAGTTGTTTATGTGCGATTGCGGCTAAAAGAAGACAAATTCCGATTTTTCATATGGAAGCAGGGAACCGTTGTTTCGATCAACGCGTACCTGAAGAAACAAACCGTAAAGTTGTGGACCACGTAGCTGATATTAATTTAACATATAGCAGTATTGCTCGTGAGTATTTACTAGCAGAAGGTTTACCTGCAGACAGAATTATTAAAACAGGAAGTCCAATGTTTGAAGTATTAGAATCACGTAAGGCAGATATTAAAAATTCAGATATTTTAGAGCGCCTTGATCTTGAAGAAGATAAATACTTTGTGGTATCAGCACACCGTGAAGAAAATATCAATTCTGAAAAGAATTTTAATGGATTAGTGGAAAGCTTAAATGCAATTGCAGAGAAATATGAACTGCCAATCATCGTAAGCACTCATCCGCGCACAAGAAAAAAGATTGAGGAAAAAGGCATTACCTTTGATGAAAATATTCGATTAATGAAACCTATGGGCTTTAATGACTATAATCATTTACAAGTACGCGCTAAAGCCGTTTTAAGTGATAGTGGGACTATAAGTGAGGAATCTTCTATATTAGGGTTTAAAGCATTGAACATTCGTGAAGCACATGAAAGACCTGAGGCAATGGAAGAAGCTTCAGTCATGATGATAGGTCTTACAAGAGAATCAATACTTCAAGGTTTAACAATTTTAGAAACACAGGAGAATGATAAATTAAGGTTGGTTGCTGATTATAGTATTCCAAATGTGTCTGACAAGATATTAAGAATTATCTTATCGTATACACACTATATAAATAGAAACGTTTGGAGAAAAAATTAGATAATGTAAGCGGGAAGTACATTCGGGTAAATTTTAATACTAGTTATAGAAATTACAATGTATTCAAGAAAGTATTTATTAAGAGTATTATTTTGCAAAGGAAAAGTAATTCCAAAAAAGTTTGTGAGTTTTTTTGATTTCGAGTAATGTTCAGATGGAAAGAAAAACTTACTGAAATTTTAGTAAGGATTAATATTAATTTATTGTTAATGATTGTAATAGAAAAATAATCGAAAAGTAAAAAGTAAAAGAATATTCTCATAAGATATGATAGTAAAACAGAAAATTTTAATTTAAAATTACTATAAAATAGGAATCATATGAATCGATAGTAAAGAATGGGTGAAAATAGTTGAAAAAAAAGTACCTTTTTATAAGCAACATGGCTTCACCGTATCAAGTTAAGTTTTGCTATTCACTTCAAAAATATTTTGATGCGGAGTTTTGGTTTTATGAGCAGGTTAATGAGACGAGACCAAAGTGGTGGAAAATTCCGTTAGGAAAAAAATGCAAAGTTATGAAAGCATCAGGTCAGCTGCCTAAAATAGGGTATTTTTCATTTGGTTTGTTTATAGACTTGTTTAGATTTAAACCAGATATCGTTATACTAGGTGGCTTTTTGCAATGGAATGTTCTGGTTTTTAATTTATTAAAAATATTAGGAATAAAAGTTGCAATAATGAGTGAACCTTTGAGATACGTAACGCATGACGATGAAAAGTCCACTGAATTAATCAGTAAGAAAAATTCACCAAGAAACATAAAATTGATAAAGAAGTTATTTAATAAAGCAGATCTTTACATCGGAATGGGAGCAATAGCGAAAAAACAGCTTATTGAAGAATTTGAATTTCCAGAAGATAAAGTAGTTAATTTGAGTTATCCACAAGATATTGAAGATTACTATAGTCATCCTTTAAGGGAGAAAAAAAAAGGAGATACTATAACCTTATTGTTTGCAAATCGACTTGTTGAAAGATATCAGCCATTAATGGCTTTAGAAGTATTTAGAAATATTTCTAAAAAGTATCCTCATGTAAAAATGTTAATGAATGCAGAAGGGGCTTTAAAAAAAGAATGTATTAAATTTATTGAAAAAAATAATCTTGAGAATGTAGAATTTTTAGATAAAATTGATTCTTGGAATAAAATGCCTCTAATTTATAAAAAATCTGATATTCTCATATTACCCTGTGTTTATTCTAACGGGAATGGGACTATAATCGAAGCTAGGGCTTCAGGTATGGGTTTAGTTTTAAGTAATCAGATTAATAACATTCAAAGACATTCTAAACATGAAGAAAACTGTTTTATTTGTGAATTGAATGTAGATGATTTTGTAAATGCTGTATCTATGTATATCGAGAATGTAGAACTGTTAAAAAAACATGGGATTTTGAGTAGAAAACTTGTGGAGTATAGAAGGAATGATAATACTGCACAAGAATACTTTGAAACATTTAAAGAATATGGCCTTGTTGATTAAAAAGTAGAAGGTGGGACACACTTGAAAAAAATAAATGCATTCATGCATTCACTTAATAAAGGTAGTTTTACAAAAAATGTACTCATGATTACCGGAGGAACCGTTTTTGCGCAAGGATTAAGTGTCTTTTTATCCCCCGTTATTACAAGGCTTTATACTCCAGAAGATTATGGTGTATTAACAGTTTATGGAGCCTTTTTAGGGATGATCAATTTATTAGGGGCTTTTTCCTATGATTCTGCAATTCCTATAGCTGATGATGATGAAAAAGCATTTAATATACTAACTCTTTGCTTATCAATTTTGTTGTTTGCTACTACAGCGTTGTTAATATTATTGTTTTTTGCAGGGGATTCCTTACTCGAGTTTTTTAATGCAGAGCAAATACTGGATTATAAATACTTTATACCAATCGGTTTTTTTTTAACAGGTCTTTACACTGTTATGTCCCAGTGGGCTTTTAGAAAAAAAGAATTTAAATCTATTACAATTACTAAGTATAGTCAAAGTATAACCGGAAATTCCATAAAAATTACTATGGGATTATTTGGTATAAATTCCATTGGATTAATCTTGGGGAATATTTTTAGTCAAAGTGCAGGAATACTGACACTGATTAAGCCACATATAACTGAATTTAAAAAAATGATTAAAGAAATAAAATTTCAAGAAATTAAAAGACTCTCAAAACGATATATCAACTTCCCTCTATTTACAGCTCCTGGGCTATTTGTTTTGTCTGCTTCAGGGCAATTACCAACACTTTTCATGACATTCTTGTATGGAGCAAACATTGTGGGTCTATATGGTTTAGCTAGAAGTATTACTTTTTTACCAATGAGAATCATTGGTAAGTCAGTTCAAGATGTCTTTTATAGTGAAGCAGCCAGTATAGGAAAAAGTAATCCTATCAAAATAAAAAAGTTGTCAAATAAGCTTTTAAAAAAATTAGTTCTACTAGGCGGCGTGCCTATGATTATTTTGGGATTATTTGGTCCTGTATTATTTTCATTTATTTTCGGGGAAGACTGGGAAATAGCAGGGGTTTTTGCAAGATTATTATCAATAGAATCTTTTTTCCATTTTATATTTCATCCAATAAGCACTATATTTTCGATATTCGAACAACAAAAGACATCCTTTTTACTTAGTATTGGAAAACTTTTATTGGTATTAAGTATATTTGGAATTGCCAACGTATATAATTGGGGATATTACGCTATAGTTTTTATATTTAGCGTTGCAATGGCAGTAATCGAATTGCTAAAATATGTCTTAGCCCAAAAGATTATAGACGAAGAAATTTCAAAAGTGATTGGTTCTTAGTCAGAAAGTTTATAGTGAAGAAAGAGTAATAAAAAAATGTTGTGTGTCTGAGAAAATAGAAAGGTTGTGTAGTATTGAATTATACGATGCTAGAAACGCCAATTCATAAACTGAATTTTTCTTTCGGCGAAAATACATTTTATATGAAGAGAGATGATTTATTACCCTTTTCATACGGAGGAAATAAAGTAAGAATAGCGGAAAAGTATTTCAAAGAAATTGAGCAGAATGATTATGATTGCGTAATTTCCTATGGCAGTAGTTCATCAAATATGAATCGTGTGGTTGCGAATATGTGTAGTACGTTGGGTATTCCTTGTTATATTATCACTCCTCGAGAAAAAAAAATTAAAGAAGAAACTTTCAATAGTAAAATACTGGACTTGCTAGAAGTTGACATCATTTATTGTGATAAAGATAAAGTAGCCATAACTATAAAAAACGTGATGGATGAAGCTTACAATAAAGGTTTCAAACCATACTACATATATGGTAATGAATATGGAAAAGGGAATGAAAAAATTGCTGTTCAAGCATACAAAGAAGTATATGAAGAAATTATAAGATACGAAAATGACGAGAAAATTCATTTTGATCTTATGTTTCATGCTTCAGGAACAGGAATGACTCAGGCAGGTTTATTAAGCGGTCAATATGAGAAAAATGATTCTCCCAGAGTAGTAGGGATTTCAGTGGCTCGAAATCACCAACAAGGAGTAGAGAGTATATATAATAATATGCGTTCGCTATACAACGAAAAAGTAACTGAACATATCAAAGAAATGATTCAATTCGAGGATCAATATTTATCAGGTGGATATGGACAGTTTAATGATGGTATTGCTAATGTTATTAAACAATTATTGAAGGTAGATGGGATAGGTTTAAATACAACTTATACAGGAAAAGCATTTTGGGGAATGCTTGAATATATAAAGAAAAATAAAGTAAGAGAAAAAAATATATTATTTATAAACACTGGAGGAACTCCTTTGTTTTTCAATGATGTAACCACTTTTTATGAAGGAGAATAAAAATGAATATTCTTTTGACGTCTGTAGGTAGACGTAGCTATCTTGTTAATTATTTTAAGGAAGTTTTAGGAAGAGATGGAAAAGTACATGTTTCTAATAGTTCATCAGATACTCCTGCATTTAAAAGTGCAGACTATTCAATAGTTTCACCGCTAATTTACGACAATGAATATATTCCCTTTTTATTAAAATATTGTAAAGAAAATAATATTGGAGCTATAATATCACTTTTCGATATAGACTTACCTATCCTTTCCAAGAATAAAAAATTATTTCAAAAGAATGGCATTCAACTAGTTATTTCAGATGAAAAAGTTATCGAAGTATGTAATGATAAATTGAAAACTTTTCAGTTTTTAACAAACCATGAAGTAAAAAGCCCTTTGACGTTCACTTCTTTAGCTGAAGCTAAGACAGAAATTGAAAATGACAACTTACAATTTCCAGTTATTATAAAACCACGATGGGGTATGGGGTCAATAGGCGTTTATGAAGTAGACAATGAAGAAGAATTGAACACTTTATATAATAAAACATTGAAAAGTATTGAAAGGTCTTATCTAAAATACGAATCGGATAAGAACTTGAAAGAAAGTATTGTCATTCAAGAGAAATTAAAGGGGCAAGAATATGGGTTAGACATCATAAACGATTTAGAAGGGAGATATCATACTACTATCGTCAAAAAGAAGTATGCGATGCGAGCAGGTGAAACAGATGCCGCAGTTACAGTAGATAACAAGAAATTAAAACTACTTGGAAAAAAAATTAGTGAAACATTTAAACACATAGGAAATCTTGATGTAGATGTGTTTTTAGTTGATGACATACCGTATGTTTTAGAAATCAACGCTCGTTTTGGAGGAGGCTATCCATTTAGTCATATTGCTGGTGTGAATCTTCCTAAAGCAATTATCAAGTGGCTAAAGAACGAAAAAATTTCCGAAGATTTATTGGAAGAAAAAATAGGTGTTTTATCTCATAAAGATATAAATATTACTGTTTTAGAAAGTTATTCTGACGAGCACAATGAAGTAAATATCAAAAAAATAACTAGAAAAGATGATTTAACTAGATTGTTAGAGAATTACGATACTGTTTTTCGACCTTCCTTATCAAGCAGAAAAGATAACCTTGAGGAGTATTCAAATAAACTTTTAAGTAAGGCTCAAACCTTTGTAATCGAAAATGAAAAGACAGAATTAGGGTTCATTACTTTTTATGCTAACGACTTTGAAAAAAACATTGCTTATATTGTCTTTTTAGGCGTATCATCTTCTTGTCAAGGAAAAAAGCTAGGGCAGAAATTGTTGAACCAATGTCTTAATACAGTTTTTGAATTGGGCATGAAAGAAGTTAGACTGGAAGTTCGTGTGGATAACATCAAAGCTCTTAACTTTTATCAAAAAAATAATTTTTATATTACAGAAAAAGCATCTGAAATTTCTTATTATATGACAAAGAAGCTAGACAAGGGGGAAAAGGAATGAAATCTATTCAAGTAACTCAATCTTCCATGCCCCCAATTGAAGAATATATGGAAGAAATCAAAGATCTTTGGGACAGCAAGTGGCTAACAAATATGGGAGAGAAGCATCAAAGGCTAGAATTTTCCCTGAAAAACTATTTAGCTACTCCTAATATTAAATTATTCACTAATGGACATTTAGGTTTAGAAGCTGCATTGTCCGCCTTTGATTTAAGAGGTGAGGTAATTACTACTCCTTATACGTTTTCTTCCACCACACAAGCAATTATACGAAGTGGTTTAAAACCTGTGTTTTGTGATATTAATCAAGAGGACTACACTATAGATGTCACTAAAATAGAGGAACTTATCACGGAAAAAACAAGCGCAATTGTACCTGTCCATGTTTACGGAAATATTTGCAATGTGGAAGAAATCAATAGAATTGCCAAAGAGTATAATTTAAAAGTGATCTATGATGCTGCTCACGTATTTGGTGTAGAAGTAAATGGCAAAGGAATTGGAAATTTCGGCGATGCATCGATGTTCAGTTTCCATGCCACAAAAGTATTCAATACTATTGAAGGCGGAGGAGTTACTTATCAAGATGATAATCTATCTGAACCTTTAGATGCCCTAAAAAACTTTGGACAAACAAAACTAGAAACTGTAGATTTTGTAGGCGGAAATGCAAAAATGAATGAATTTCAAGCTGCTATGGGTTTATGTAATCTCAAACACGTCGATGGAAATATAGAGAAGCGGGAAAGAGTTGTTCAAAGGTACATTTCGAACCTAAAAGATATAACAGGAATAAAACTTTCTCAAGAACAAGAAGGGGTAAAAAGTAATTATGCCTACTTCCCAGTTGTGTTTGATGGATATAAAAAAAATCGAGATGAAGTTAATAATCAATTAAAAGCCAACGGAATTACTGCACGTAAGTACTTCTACCCATTAACCAGTAGTTTTACAGCGTATGACGATGAATTTAATCCTGAAGATACGCCAGTAGCAAAGTATATCTCTGAACGTGTTCTAACTCTTCCGTTGTATCCAGATTTATCTTTAGAAGACGTTGATAGAATTTGCCAAATAATTATTAACTAAAGGAGATATATCATGAAAGGTATTATTTTAGCTGGAGGAAACGGTACACGATTGTATCCTATTACTCAAGCAGTATCAAAACAATTGCTACCAATTTATGACAAACCACTAGTTTATTATCCGTTATCTGTTTTAATGTTAGCAGGAATCAATGAAATACTTATCATTTCTACTCCGCATGATATGCCGATGTTTAAGAAGTTATTAGGGGACGGTTCTACTTTAGGCATAAGATTAAGTTATAAAATACAAGAGGAGCCAAGAGGCTTAGCCGATGCTTTTATAATCGGAGAAGAGTTTATTGGAGAAGATAATGTCTGTTTGATTTTGGGAGATAATGTTTTCTATGGCCAGGATTTGACTCGAACGTTAAACAGAGCGCAAAAAATTGAGGAAGGAGCAGTTATCTTTGGATATCCTGTAAAAGACCCTAAAGCTTTTGGAGTAGTGGAATTCGATGATAATAAGAATGTCATTTCAATTGAAGAAAAACCTAAAAATCCAAAATCAAATTTTGCTGTTCCAGGACTGTATTTTTATGATAACAATGTAGTAGAAATTGCTAAAAATGTAAAACCATCCGATAGAGGCGAAATAGAAATCACCTCGATAAATAATCATTATTTAGAACAAGGTAATTTGAAAGTGGAATTACTTGGTCGAGGAATGGCTTGGTTAGATACTGGTACTCCTCAAGGTTTACTAAACGCAGCAGAATACGTAGAAGCTGTCCAATCTAGACAAGGATTCTATATAGCTTGTTTAGAAGAAATCGCTTGGAGACGTGGTTTTATTAATGATGAACAATTCGAAGAAGTTGGAAAAAGTTTGAAAAAAACTGATTATGGTCAATATATACTTTCGCTTTTATCTGAAAAAGTATAAGAATAGTTTATAAATATTTTTTCGAGTTCTATTTATTTTTTTGTAGAAAGTTTATTAATTTGGAGGCTGCATAAAATGAAAATTCTCGTCACTGGTGGAGCAGGATTTATCGGATCTAATTTTGTCCATTACATCGTCTCTAGCCAGCCAGATACCCATATAACAGTACTAGATAAATTGACATACGCTGGAAACAAAGAAAACTTAGCTGGTCTTTCAGACAGCCAGGTCGAATTGGTCGTCGGGGACGTTACTGATGCGGACCTTGTAGACAGGTTGGTGAAAGAAACTGATGCTGTAGTGCACTTTGCAGCTGAATCTCATAACGATAACTCCCTAGAAGATCCGTTTCCGTTTGTGCAGACAAACATTATAGGAACTTATGTTTTAATTGAAGCTTGCCGAAAATACGGTGTTCGCTACCATCATGTTTCAACGGATGAAGTCTATGGGGACTTGCCATTGAGGGAAGATCTTCCAGGTCACGGAAAAGGGCCGGGAGAAAGATTCACAACTGAAACACCATATAATCCATCTAGTCCCTATTCTTCAACAAAAGCTGGTTCGGATTTGATGGTCAAAGCATGGGTACGCTCGTTTGGTTTGAAAGCGACTCTTTCAAACTGTTCAAATAACTATGGACCTTATCAACATATCGAAAAATTCATCCCTCGCCAAATTACAAATATTTTGTCCGGTATTCGACCAAAACTATACGGAGAAGGGAAGAATGTTCGAGATTGGATCCATACCAACGATCATTCTTCAGCAGTGTGGACAATCCTGACTAAAGGCCGTATTGGAGAAACTTATTTGATAGGTGCAGATGGAGAAAAGAACAACAAAGAAGTGTTGGAACTGATTTTGGAATTGATGAATCAGCCCAAGGATGCCTATGATCACGTGAAAGATCGTGCTGGACATGACTTGCGTTACGCTATCGACTCCACCAAAATGCAAGAAGAGTTGAACTGGGCACCAGAATATACGAAGTTCCGTGAAGGATTGGTAAATACAATCAAGTGGTACACTGAAAACAATGAGTGGTGGCGAGCTGAAAAAGAAGCAGTCGAAGCGAAATATGCTAAAAACGATCAGTAAGAAAAAGGCAGGATGCTTCCTGCTTTTTTTTATTCAGGGATTCATCAATAAAGAATACTTGGAACTCGGTTTTGAACAAGTTGAGAATATTAGGTAGATAATTAAGATGCTTTGAATTATATAAATGGCTAATTACAAATGAAGTATGTAAAAAATATTATTATCTTAATAATTCAGCTGTTCAATTTCACCAACTAAACATGGCACTGCATGCTTTCTTCAGCAACTCTAGGCTTACCTAGTAACTATAAAGCTATATGCAAGCTTAGATTCAGCGCAATGGTACGGTAGTCATACAAATGTTCATTGGATCACTTTGTTTACTTTTGAATGGCGAATGTTTTTATAGTCAATCCGACATAAGATAGATATTTTTGATTGCGTGAACCAGTATTATATAAGGTTGCGTCATATTCTTTTTGAGTATTGTGGTAAACCTCAAAAGTACATGAGATCACGTAGCGGTTTTTGTTGTCGGTGACTAACTTCATTACAAAATCTACTAAAATTATTTCTTGACAGAAAGGAAGAAACAAATGTATAGTCATCAGTTTGATATTACAAACATAGTATCAAATCCAGATAGAGAAGGAGAGTATCTTATTGGGATTAGTGGCTATGATGCGGAACAAAAACGAGGATTTGAGGGACAAATTAGACGTGACAGAGGTGGATATTTAAGAGGTAGTTATATCGATCCAAAAAGAAATCCACTATCGAGAAGTCTTATTACGCGAATTAGAACTGAAGTAGAGGAAAAAATACGTGAACTAAGAAAGAATTAAAGTAGGCATCAGAAAAACAAAAAGGTCACTCATTTTTATTTTTGATGTGAAGAGATTTTTCGGCTCTATGTAAAATAATGTTGGAAATATATTGAGCAAAAAAACTTGCTATATTTAAAGTCAGCATTTCAAGGCGTTCCAATAAGGTTTTTGGGGACAACATCTTGAGGTACTAGGAAGCTGATATGGGGACAAACGGAAGAAAACTAAAGAAGAAACTTTGGAACTGACATTGTGAGAACAAGAACTCCCCACGAACTTGGCCCTTAAAATAAGGAATACCCAGAGTCAAGCGGTCTGGAAAGAATTGGAGTCTGTCATCCAATGCTAGCCCGACCAATAAAAAAACATCTTTGAAAATGGTTCGGAGTTTTCTAATTATTGATTCAGAGAGTATTTGGAAAGGTGTATTATTCAAATTATCGACTTTTCCAGATTTTTTGCATTTAAATCAAACCGATGTGAAACACGGGTAGTACCTAAAGGGTACAATGAACTGCTGAGAAACAAAGTCGACATTTCCTTCCACACTCGGTTTATCCTTAGGTAATTTTACTCGCGTGGGAGGGATGGTTGTATGGGAAATCCGGTCAATTGAAACATCAATGAATTAAATGGTCTGTCTTTTTGGTCGGTGAGATCCATGAGCTAGAAGGGGTCACTGGTCGGAAAAGAAAGGGATATTCAAAACTCATATCCAGTGTTTCTTGAAGCCGGTCTCCTATCAGCAAAATAGGGTTGACATAGAGAGGAATACTGTCCTGATAATACGCAGTAGTGTTTTCCGCGACAAAAGAGTAGGGGTATTCGGTGGCCTGACCTTCTTTTTGCTAAAAACAGAATTGCATTGTGAATAATACATATTTTAACATTCCAATTTAGGAAGAAATATTATCGAATTTTAAAGGTAACACAAAAAAACATCGTTATTTAATTAAGGGAAATAAATCTAGTTGGGAGAATAAAAATGAATATAAAAAGAATATTAGTAACAGGAGCAGCTGGCTTTATTGGATATCATTTATCTGAACAATTAATTAAAGAAGGTCACGAGGTTATTGGGATTGATAACCTTAATGATTATTATGATATAAACTTAAAGAACAATCGATTAAGTAAGATTAAGAATGAAGCTTTGTTTACTTTTATCGAAATGGATATTTCAAATAAAGAAAAAATAGAAGGCGTCTTTCAAGAATACAATCCTAGTTTGGTTATTAACTTAGCGGCTCAAGCAGGGGTTCGTTATTCTATTGAAAACCCTGATGTATACATTCAAAGTAATGTTATCGGATTTTACAATATTTTGGAAGCCTGTCGTCATCACTCGATAGAACACTTATTGTATGCTTCCTCAAGTTCAGTATATGGTTCTAATAAGAAGGTCCCATTTGAAGAAACAGACTTTGTGGATAATCCAGTATCATTATATGCTGCAACTAAAAAATCTAATGAATTAATGGCACACACGTATAGCCATTTATATAATATACCAACAACGGGTTTACGCTTCTTTACTGTATATGGCCCTATGGGAAGACCTGATATGGCATATTTTGGATTTACAAATAAGTTCTTTAATAGTGAACCTATTCATATTTTTAACAATGGTGATTTCGACAATGACTTATATCGTGATTTCACATATATTGATGATATTGTCACTGGAATCAGTAGATTATTAAATCATCCTCCGGTAAAGACATCAGATCAAACACCGCATAGTGTGTTTAATATTGGAAATAATAATCCTGAAAAATTGATGGTATTTATTAATAGCTTAGAACAAGCCTTGAGTAATTCTTTAGGACGGAAAGTAGAATTTGAAAAGATTTACGAACCCATAAAGCCCGGTGACGTTCCTGCTACTTATGCTTCTACGGATAAGTTACAAAAGGAAATAGGCTTTAAACCTGAGACGACTATTCAAGAAGGTCTTCAGAAATTCACTGATTGGTATGTGGAATATTATAATAAAAAGTAAATTATATGCATGGAGGTATAAACTTGAAAGAATTAATTGAAAAATTTCAAGGAACTTATGGAAAAACTGATATTCGTGCAGTACGTTCACCTTTAAGAATTTGTCCTATAGGAGCGCACTCTGATCACCAGCTCGGTCGTGTGACGGGGATGACAATAGATGCAAGTGTGGATATGGTGTATTCTCCTACAGATGACGGTTATGTTCGAGTTGAAAGTCAAGATTTTCCAGATAAAGAATATTTTCATATTGATCATGATTCAGAATACTTACCTGGTTTCTGGAGAAATTACATTCGTGGTGCAGTATTAGCTTTAAAAGAGGACTATGTCTTGAAGAAAGGCTTAAACGCCATTGTGAGCGGTAAGTTGCCAATTGGTGGACTAAGTTCTTCAGCGGCAGTAACTACTGCTTATTTGATGGCTTTATGCGATGTAAATGGCATTGAAGTCTCTAAGTTAGACTTGATTAAATACAGTCATTGGGTAGAAACTCAATTCATTGGTTTGAAAAATGGTATCTTAGACCAATCTGCCAATATTTTGAGTATGGATAATTACTTGATGGTAATGGACTGTAAAACAAATGACTATGAGTTGATTCAAAAAGGAGCAGACATGCCAGAATTTGAAGCGGTAGTTGTGTATTCTGGTATTTCAAAACAGTTAATTAGTACTGACTTCAATAACCGTACAGATGAACTTCCAACGCTCGTACTAATGGTGCGTTGGGAGACATTATTGAAATGTAACTCCAGAATCTTACGGTATTGGATCATAAAAAAACCTCCTGTATATAGTGTCATGCTTTTAGGCATGCAATATTATTATACAGAAGGTTTCTTTTTTTATTTAACTATATAGTTTGGGTGGTTCTCATACCCGCAATAGCTGGCTCTATTCCCCGCAACCACTGGCTCACTTTTCCGCACAGGTGGCTCTATTTAAATGCAATATTCATTTGGGCTTCCCTCTAAATTCTTATCTGTGATCTCAAATGCTACATCAAAAGAAAAGATTTTTTTCTTGATGGGCGTCAATTTTTTTGCTGAAATTCTGTCCTATACTAAGTTCAACAAAGAAAAAGGAGGCGTCGATCGAAGCTGTAGGAAACAAAAAATTCATTTTAAACAAAAAATAGGAGGAATGAATCATGACTGAAAATAAACCGACTCAAGAAAAAACAGCCCAAGAAAGGTTGCAAGCCGAACAAGAACACAAGGAACATGTCCACCATACAAAAATCAACGCAGCGGCTATCGGGGATCACCTTATAGGAAATATGCATACGTTACATGTGAAGTTACATCAATACCACTGGTACCTAAAAGGTCCAAACTTCTTTACGTTACATGAAAAATTTGAAGAACTGTATAACCAAAACGAAGAATGGTTCGATAAACTTGCGGAGCGTCTGATTACTTCCGGTCACAAACCTGCTTCCACAACGGCTGAATTTGAAAAATACTCCATGCTTTCAGAAGATGCGGTCAATAAATACGCTGAAGCAGAAGAAATGGTTGAAAATATTGTCGACGATTTCAGAAGCACCCGTGAACTAACCGTTCGCGCTATCCGTTTAGCACAAGATGAGGGCGATGATGCTTTAGAAGATACCTTGATTGCTTTTAAAAATGATTTAGATAAAAATATTTGGATGCTGCAAGCGTTCATTGGCAAAGAAGCTTTGGAAGACGATGATGCTTTTGATGAAGACGAAGAGTAGGTCTTTTATAAGCACATATTAAAAAATAAAAGATTTGGGGTTGGGATTCTTTCCAGCTCCAATTTTTTGCCGTTAAAATAGTTTTTTTGGTGAGCGTCATTTTTTTTGTAGTGCAGACCTTATATACTACATACAGGAATGATGAAAAACGAAAATGAAACAGATAAAGGGGAAGAATGAGTTGACTCAACACAACAAACCACATGCACCAGGAGACCACTCAGCTTGCATCCGCTTGGAAGACAGCTCGATGGATCGTATTGCTGAAAAAGCCCGCACGAATCATTATCGAAAAGGCGAATTTCTATTTCGTTCACAAGAAAGAGAGGGTGCTTTGTATATTGTGAATCGGGGGAAAGTTCGTATCTATCGCTTGTCCGACTCTGGCAAAGAACAGCTGATTCGCATTCTGAATCCGGGTGACTTTACTGGAGAATGGACTTTATTCAATCCTTATGCTTTGCATGAGGAATACGCAGAGGCTACTCGAGATACCTCTGTTTGCATGATCCAACAAAAAGATATACAGGGGTTTTTAGAAGAGTACCCGGCAATTTCATTAAAACTGCTCGCAGAAATGTCGCAACGATTAGAACATTCAGAACGGCAAACCGCTCAAGTGGCAGTAGAACATGTGGTCACCCGGTTGATTTTATTTTTGGTCGAAAATATAGAGTCTGAAATGAACAATTCTCCTATCATCACTCTGCCGATGGCGAAAAAGGACATCGCTTCCTATTTAGGCACAACGCCTGAGACCATCAGCCGTAAATTTGCGGAATTGGAGAATGAGGGACTGATCCAACAGCTGCCTGAGAAAAAAATTAAGATTCATGATGTAGATGATTTATTGCTTTACAGTGAGTAGCCAAGAAATGATCCCTAAAAGGAAGGCTTTTGAGAAAAAGTATGTCCGATTTAGTGAATAAACGGGTACACGTTCTTCTATATGTCTGAGTTCTGTCGTCCCTCTTCATTAACCATGAGACAAAACTCAGTGCCGTGGCTTTTCTTTCTAGCGAGGTTATCAAGCAAATCGGGAAAATAAGGAGTGAATTAGAGTGCATCATTTTTGGATCACGGTTGCTACTACGTTATTAACAGCAGGGATTCTCTTGTTCAGTCCTTTAGCCGGGAACACAACTGGCGAAATAAGGAGATTTAACGTTGTTGAGACAGGTACAGCTGTGGAAAGAGAGCAAGTCATGTATTACATAAACAACACTCAATTGGATAAATCAGAGGAGCTTTTGACAGGAGATGGTGTCATCGGAAACGAAAAAGTGACGTATTACCAACTGAATGAAAAGGTAGAGGAAAATTCATTCTTAAGCTGGCTGTCCTGGAATTCAGCAGGTATCTTGTTTATCACTATCATGGTCAAGGTTACGCGAAAAAATGAGGAAACGGAGCAAATAAAATGGAATACGTATTAGGTATTTTGAACCCCCACGCAGTGGAGATTGGTTCATTTGTGATCCACTGGTATGGAGTGATTATTGCGGCAGCCATATATGTGGCTCTCCAGTTGAGCACTAAGGAAGCAACGAAAAGAGGACTGGAAGAGGATACCGTCATCGATATGGCCTTATGGGCGATTCCGATTGGTCTCATCGGTGCTCGGTTTTACTATGTGTTATTTGAACTTGATTATTACCTGCAAAATCCGAGTGAAATCTTTGCGATTTGGAATGGCGGCATTGCAATTTATGGGGGATTGATTGCAGGAGGGATCACGCTATATAGGTATGCAAAGAAAAGAGACCTTTCTTTGGCACTTATGTTAGATATTTTAGCGCCTAATGTGTTGTTAGCACAATCTATTGGCCGCTGGGGGAACTTTATGAATCAAGAGGCGCATGGTGGACCAGTTACCCGTCAATTCTTGGAAAAACTTTATTTACCTGAATTTATCATTGAACAAATGAACATCAACGGTACTTACTACCACCCGACCTTTTTGTATGAGTCCTTATGGAGTTTGTTGGGATTTGTTTTAATCGTGACTCTGCGAAACCGCAAACAGTTGTTACGCCGAGGGGAAGCTGCCTTGAGTTACGTTTTGTGGTACTCAGCGGGCCGGTTCTTCATTGAAGGCATGAGAACGGACAGTTTATGGATTGGCGATTGGATACGGGTTTCGCAAGCGTTGTCTCTGGTCTTGTTTATTAGTGCGATCGTAGTGTGGGTTCTGCGCAGACAAGACTATCCGCCGATTCCTTATTATTCTGATGGCAATAAGGAGCGGAGAAAGACTGTTCAGATGATGAATTGAGCAGAAAAAGAAGCACAAAACTTGATCTGCGACAAGTTTCATTTGCCGAAAGTGGGCTATACTATAGTTGTAAAGAGAAAAAGGCCTATTGTTGCCGACAAAATAAAGAACAGACGAAGGAGAAATGAGTCATGGAAAAAGCTACATTGCAATTAGAAACATTGTCTTGTCCAAGTTGTATGCAAAAAATTGAGGGGGCACTAAAATTAGTTAATGGAGTGGATAAAGATAGTATCAAAGTGTTGTTCAACTCCAGTAAAGTCAAAACCAATTTTGATTCAGCCGTCACTTCGGTTGAAGATATTCAAAAAGCGATCGAAGAGGTAGGCTACCCGGTGTTGAAGACAAAAGTAAAAGCAGCTTAACCCATCAATAAATGTGTTTCATAAACAAGCAATCCTGTAAGAAGAGAAATCTTTTTAAGGATTGCTTTTTTATTGCCTTCATTTAGAAGCTGTTTATATCAACAAAGATGGATTAAATAAAGTTAAACTTCCAAACTTGACAGTAGTCAATTTTTATCCAATCGAAAGACTTTATAGTAATCAATGTAAAGAGGGAGCTGCATTCAAAATAAAAAATGAATTCTTTTTTCACAACTTGACGGCAGTCAAGTTGTTACTGAAGCGGTTATCTTATACTACATGTATCAAGAGCATCATTACTGAATTTGGAGGGAAAAAACATGCAACATTATATATTAAGCAAGAAAAATGTCATTACCGTTATCAGTGGATTGTTGATCGCATTAGGATTCTTCAGTCACTTTGTATTAGAAAATACCGCACTTTTTGAATGGTCTTTGATCATCGCATCTATCTTTGGGATCGCACCAATAGCCATTCAAGCGTTACAAGCTATGAAAGTCAAAGTCGTCAGCATTGATATTCTGGTCAGTATTGCAGCAATTGGCGCACTCTTCATTCAAAACTATGAAGAATCAGCTATTGTCACGTTCTTATTCTTATTCGGACACTATTTGGAACAACGGACATTGAAGCAAACGCGCTCCGCTATCAAAGAGTTGATGGAAATAGCACCCGAAAGCGCCTTGAAGCAAATGGACAATGGGGATTTTGAAGAAGTGGAAGTGGAGGATGTCGACGAAGGAGACACCTTGCTAGTTAAAACCGGCGCAAAAGTACCTGTAGACGGTACCGTAATTTCAGGCGCAGGGCATATCAATGAAGCCAGCATTACCGGCGAATCAGTACCCGTCAATAAAGCTGCTGGTTCCGAAGTTTTTGCGGGTACCATTTTAGAAAACGGCACGATTCAAATTCAAGCAGACCGTGTCGGTGAAGACACCACATTTGGAAAAATTATTGAGTTGATAGAAGAAGCTCAAGATTCTAAATCGGAAGCCGAACGCTTCATTGACCGCTTTTCTAAATACTATACACCCGCTGTCTTGGTGCTGGCACTTGTTGTTTGGCTGGTTAGTCAAGACATTGAGTTAGCAATTACTATATTGGTATTAGGCTGCCCAGGTGCATTAGTTATCGGGGTTCCGGTTTCAAATGTTGCTGGTATCGGAAATGGCGCTCGCAACGGCGTACTTTTAAAAGGCAGTGAAGTCATCCAAGACTTCAGCAAAGTGGACACGATTGTATTTGATAAGACAGGTACCTTGACTGTTGGAAACCCAACTGTTGCTGAGACGGAACTGTATGAAACAGATTCTGCTGAAATGCTAGGCTACCTAGCCAGTGTGGAACGGGAATCGGATCATCCTTTGGCAAAAGCGGTCTTAGAACAAATTGGGGAAACGAACATCTCTGCTGTTGAAAAAACAGAAGTAGTGAAAGGCGGCGGAATCGTTGCAAGTGTAGATGGACATAGAGTGGCTGTTGGGAATGTGGCACTGATGGAAAAAGAAAACGTCACCCTCAACAAAAAAGCCCAAAAAGATGTCCAGCGGTTTGAACAACAAGGAAATTCTCTAGTATTGACAGCGGTCGATGGTGAATTAAAAGTACTGATGGGCATTCGCGATCAAGTCCGTCCGGGCGTCCAGGCCAATCTGCAAGAGTTGAAAAACTTAGGCGTGAAAAATCTAGTCGTCCTTTCGGGAGACAACCAAGGAACTGTGGATGTTGTAGCCAGCGAACTCGGATTGAGCGAAGCATACGGGCACATGTTGCCGGAAGATAAATCAGCTTACATCGGAAAACTGCAACAACAAGGACAAATTGTGGCCTTTGTTGGTGATGGCGTCAACGATAGTCCGTCTTTAGCATTAGCCGATATCGGTATCGCAATGGGAAGTGGAACAGATGTAGCCATTGAGACATCCGACGTCGTCTTAATGAACTCAGATTTCAACCACTTGCCTCATGCATTAGGATTAGTAAAAGCCACCGCAAACAACATGAAACAGAATATTGTGATTGCCATAGGAGTTGTGTTGGTCTTGCTGATGAGCGTTTTCTTCAGTGAATGGATGAACATGTCGATTGGAATGCTAGTTCATGAAGGCAGTATTTTATTAGTTATCTTCAACGCGATGAGATTGATGAAGTTCAAATTGAAAGGCAGAAGGAAGCAAGTAGAAACTGTGGCACGAACAGAAACAGTAAAAGCGGCATAAAGTGTATTGAAATAAGGACAAAATATAAGACTCATTCCTGACATTGATGAATAGGATCATCAACGTCGGGAATGAGTCTTATATAGGTTGGAATAGACCAATCTCTTAGTTTGTGAAACGTATAGTCTAACTAAAATTCAATCATTTAAGTTAAAGGAGCTGTCTAGCTGACTCCACAGTTACTTCAAGTAATTTATTCATAAAAGGAAATTCTGCTTTCATTTGTTCAAATTCAGCGCCAGAATCTGTAAAATGTGCTCGACCTTCTACTAAGAAGCCGGTACCTTGGTAGTTGTTGAATCCTTCTACTTCACGACTGCCTAATGTTAAAATAATGCGGTCATTCTTAGCAACATCACCTTGGACACTTGTAAATCCTGCAATAGGAGCTAAAATGCGTTCATCCTCTGTAATACGTAAATAGGAATTCCAAGTACACCGCACGTTGGGTTTATCATCGTTTCCCCACGAAGTTATAGAAACAACGCCCTCATGCTGAGTGACTGCATAAAATGTTTGACTTAACATATTTTTTCCTCCTTCTATTAACCATTGTGACATTTCTATTATACACAAATACGAACACTTGTTCAATATAAGGGAAGGAACTTTATGAAATACATTATGTTTCATGCAACACTAGTGAGAATAAATAGAAGTTTTTTATTTTTGCAAAAACTGGAGTTTCTATTTCTGATAGACACTTATACCCCTTTACACTGGAGCCACACTTCACATTTAGCAATAATTACATAAAATTTGAAGTTAACTTCAAATAATGTTAATATTTAATAGAAATAGAAGATTAGTTATTGGAGGGGTTGTAATGTTTCAAAGACCAGATTATCTTAATCAATTGATTCAATTTAAAGACTCTGATTTTATAAAAGTTATTACAGGAGTACGACGTTCTGGAAAATCAGTTCTCTTAATGCTTTTTAAAGAGCAGTTAAAGCAGGAGGGAGTATCCGAAGATCATATTATCTATATAAATTTTGAAAGCTTTGAATATCAGACAATTACAACGGAAGAAAAGTTTCGTGACCAGTTAAATAAGCTGCTTCCTAAAGACAATAAAAAAATCTATTTATTATTGGATGAGATTCAAGTCGTAAAAGGATGGCAACGTGTCGTAAACGGAGTTCGAGTAAGTTTTGATAGTGATATTATCATTACAGGGTCAAATGCAAATATGTTATCTGGTGAGTTAGCTACGCTTTTAAGTGGGCGTTATATCGAAATTCCAATATACCCACTTTCATTTCGTGAATTTTTAAGCGTAAAAGGAATTGAAAGGGATTCACGGAAGGTAGATAGTGCCTATAATGAGTACGAAAAATATGGGGGGTTTCCAAGCGTTGTTATTGCAGAAGAGTCTATTAAAGATACCATTTTGTCAGGAATTTTTGATACCATTGTTTTAAATGATGTGGCGCTGAGGTCGGGTGTGAAAGATCCTACAGCCTTGAAATCCATTATCAGCTTTTTGGCAGATAATGTTGGTCAATTAGTCAATGCCTCAAAAATTGTGAACACTTTAAAAAATGAGGGTGTTGAAACAACGACACATACTGTAAGTCGTTATTTAGACTTACTTGAGAACGGCTATCTATTTTATCGAGCGAAGCAATATGACATACGAGGACGAGAATATCTTAGAACCAATGGCAAGTATTTTATTGTAGATGCTGGGTTACGAAGAAATGCAATTGGCAGAAAAGATGGCAATTATAGTAATCGATTAGAAAATATTGTCTATATAGAATTACTGCGAAGAGGTTATACAGTTGATGTTGGCAGACTGGATAGTAAAGAAATAGACTTTGTGGCACGAAAGTTAGACGAAACTCTGTATGTTCAAGTAGCATACGAACTACCCAATAACACACATGAAACAGACAACTTATTGAACATAAAAGATAATTATAAAAAAATAGTCGTCACAGGCAGGTATCATGATGTAGAACAAATAGTCGGCATTCCAATTACCTACATTGCAGATTGGCTGCTATCAGATTAGGGTGTGTCTTAAAACTATGGTTAGGTATTATTTGACATGGGTGATGAAGAAAGCCGATTGAACATCAAGGGGAAACTCGCGGTGATGAAGAATAGCGTTTGAACATCAAGGTGAACCAGCTGGTGATGAAGAAAGCCGATTGAACATCAAGATGAATCAGCTGGTGATGAAGAAAGCTGTTTGAACATCAAGGGGAAATTCGCGGTGATGAAGAAAGCCGATTGAACATCAAGGTGAACCATCTGGTGATGAAGAAAGCCGTTTGAGCATCAAGGTGAACCATCTGGTGATGAAGAAAGCTGTTTGAACATCAAGGTGAACCAGCTGGTGATGAAGAAAGCCGTTTGAGCATCAAGGTGAATCAGCTGGTGATGAAGAATAGCGATTGAACATCAAGGTGAACCAGTTGGTGATGAAGAAAGCCGATTGAACATCAAGGAGAAACTCGCGGTGATGAAGAATAGCGTTTGAACATCAAGGTGAATCAGCTGGTGATGAAGAAAGCCGTTTGAACATCAAGATGAATCAGCTGGTGATGAAGAAAGCTGTTTGAACATCAAGGTGAACCAGCTGGTGATGAAGAAAGCCGATTGAACATCAAGGTGAACCATCTGGTGATGAAGAAAGCCGATTGAACATCAAGGTGAATCAGCTGGTGATGAAGAAAGCCGTTTGAGCATCAAGGTGAACCATCTGGTGATGAAGAAAGCCGATTGAACATCAAGGTGAATCAGCTGGTGATGAAGAAAGCCGTTTGAACATCAAGGGGAAACTCGCGGTGATGAAGAATAGCGTTTGAGCATCAAGGTGAATCAACTGGTGATGAAGAATAGCGATTGAACATCAAGGTGAATCAGCTGGTGATGAAGAAAGGGAGTTTTTTTGAAGCCGTTGTATTAATAAGCCGCTGTTGCTCTAGAATAAATAACTAGACAACTTCGACTTTCAGCCAACGTTACGATGAGGAACCAAAATTTTTTATTTCTTGTCAAAGTAGTTTTAAGACACACCCTAATTGGAAGACCCGATAGTGGTGAACTAGTGGAGAATATTCGTCATCGCTCTTTTTTCGTAGGACGTGTTTAAACTTGCTTGACACCACCTTATCAAAAGCAGCATTTGATAGGGTGCATCTTACTGAGACAATCTCTACAAATCAAAAAGATCAATAATTGAATCGTCTTCAATAATTCGACTGGATGTTGCAGTATGCGCATTTTCTAATAATGTCGTCATTTTTTCTTCAACGGATTTTTTGATTAAAGCGGTCGTATCGATTCCCCGTAATTCGAATAAAAGCAGCGGGTCCAAATCCAATTTAGCGCCTACAGCGTAAAGGACTGCAGAAATATGTTTGCACATATGTGCCCAATCCGGACAATCACAAGAGAGATCGATTTCATTTAGATTAGGAAACAAACCGTTCTCGCTGGTCAAAAAAGTTTCAGCGAGTGTTTTTGGAAATTGGCCATTTGCTAGAGCCTCTAAACTTTCGATATGCCCGCCGATTTGTTGAATCAATCGTTTATCAGTAATAGGATCGATTGCAATGTCTACTTGATACAATTTTGAACCGCTGCCGCTGACGATTCCTTTGACCGTTCCTTTTTCAATCGTCAAGTCAAAGACAAAGCCGTTTTTGATGTAAGAACGCCCGCGGTCGATGCGGTTATCATAATCGGCATAGTGTTTTAAATGATCGCACCACGCTTTTCCCCAAAAGGAAGCAGCGATTTTGGTGCCTTTGATCAGGATAGGTTGAGCACCAGGATGTTTTTTTTGATAGGTTGTCAGTTTTCGTGCAGCTTTTTGCTTTTTTTCAGCCATACTTTCATAGCTGTAAAAATCATAACTCGTCATCCGTTATCCACCTCCAATGTAAAGAGATTCCTTAAGTCATCGTTGCTCATTTCTGTCAACCAATTCTCACCGCTTGTTTCAGTGATCAAATCATTGGAGAGTTGTGTTTTTTCAGCCAACAGTTCATCGATTTTTTCTTCGATCGTTCCGCTGGTCACAAATTTATACACAAAGACATTTTTTTCTTGTCCAATTCGAAATGCTCGGTCAGTAGCTTGGTTTTTAATGGCTGGATTCCACCATCGGTCAAAGTGGATCACGTGATTTGCAGCCGTTAAATTCAGACCCACACCACCGGATTTTATGGAAAGGACCATATACGGTGTGTACGTATCAGGAACGTTAAATTGTTCAACCAGCTCTCCGCGTTTTTTTACGGGAACGCCGCCATGTAAGACCAATCCAGACTGACCAAAAACTTCTGCTAAAAAGACATTGAGAGGCTCGCACATTTCTTTAAATTGCGTGAAGATTAAAACTTGTTCGTGCTTGTCACGAATCGTTTCGCAAATGTCTCGCAACGCTTCAAATTTTCCGCTGAGTTTAGGTTTGAATTCTTGATTGCCTAAATACTGGTCAGGATGGTTGCAAATTTGCTTGAATTTAGAAATCGCCGCTAACACTAAACCTTTTCGTTGAATGCCGTCAGTGGCTTCCAGTGATTTTTCAATATCTCGTTGAAGACCTTTATACAACGCAATCTGTTTTTTGGAAAGGGAAACGTATTCTTTCTATTCGTTTTTTTCCGGCAGATCAGAAATAATGCGGTGATCGGTTTTCAACCGTCTGAGTATAAAAGGCGAGATCATTTGACGTAAAGCTCCATAGTCAGTGCCTTTTTTGATTTGTTTTCCAAATTCCGTTTTTGAACCCAACAGTCCGCTATTTAAAAAATCAAAAACACTCCATAAATCAGATAGCCTGTTTTCAATTGGGGTCCCGGTCATCGCAATTTTTGCGCGGGCCTTCAGGGCTTTGATACTTTTAGTCTGTTTGGTTCCTGGATTTTTAATGGCTTGCGCTTCGTCTAAGATCAAAAGGTCAAACCGCTCTTCTTTAAGAGCCTCTATTCTGGCAACCATACCATACGTCGTGATAAGCAAATCAGCTTCTGCGTCTTGAATGAAGTTATTCTTTCCATGTAAGACTTGGATCCGCAAATGTGGTGCAAACCGGGCAGCTTCTTTCTTCCAGTTTTCGAGTAAAGAAGCTGGAATAACTAAAAGAGTACGTTTGTTTTCTTGGCGCAGAGAATCGAGTAAAGCCAAGATTTGCACGGTTTTTCCTAAACCCATATCATCCGCTAATAAAGCACCAAAGGTCTGTTCTTGCATAAAGTTTAACCAGTTATAGCCTACTAACTGATAAGGGCGCAGGTCAGCTTGAAAAGATTTTGCAGGTTGCTCTTGTTGGATTTGAGTGGGTGTGGTCATCTGTTGAAAAACAGTTTGCAGCCATTGACCATTTGTTGTTTCGATCAAAGACTGTTCTTCTTCCTCAGAAATTTGCTGCTGCCGCAAAGCATCAAAAAGAGTCCATTCGCTGTTTTCTTTCGTATCGTAAGTCGTTAATAACTGCTGCAGTTTTTGGTGATTGATTTCCACCCATTTGCCTTTCAAGAAAGCCAATCCTTCATTTTGCTGTAATAAAGCCTCAATTTCTGCTCTTGAATAGCGGTCTTCGCCTAAATAGATTTCTGGTCTGCCAGCTAAAAGAGCATCCATTCCAACTCTGCTTGGTTTTGTATCGCCAATGGTTACTTTGATGGTCGTCTTGCGTTCTTTTTTCCAAAAATCAGGAATACGGCAAATGACTCCTTGTTCTTCATAAAGAGCTGTTTCTTTTAAAAATTGATAGGCCTCGTCTTCATTGAATCGTAAAGGTGAAAATAATTCCCCTGATTCAACCAATTGAGAGATGAAAGCAGATTTATCAGCAACTCGTCCAACAGCGGACAGTAAAGAGAGCATCTCAGAAGACTCATTGAATTCTGTAAGTGCATTTTTTAGAGGCATATGACTGACTCTGTCTTGATTCTTAGTCGCATAGGTAGCTAAAAAAGCGAAAGGAAAGCCGTCTTGTTTGCTTTCAACCAAATGAAAGTAAACCCTGCCCGCAACAATTAAAGATTTGTTTTTTGATTGAATATATTCAGAGACACTGCCTTGAAAACGGCTCATTTCCTCATTAAAAATCATTGCCAATTCTTGGTGAACGTTTTTCAGCCATTGAACAGTAATAAATTCATGGCCGATGGCAAAAGGTGCCTTATTCATAAGACTTTGATAAATCGTTTCTGAAGGGGCTTGGAAGATGCGAGTGACTTCGATTTCTCCGTCATTTTTTAATACGGAGACAAACTCTTGCGCTACATTGAATAGATAGGCAATCGAGACATCCGTTTCTACTGTCTCTGAAGAAAACCCTTGTTCATATAGAGTGCTAAATGGAGCTTTTTGTAATGCCCGTTCAAATTCTTTTGTTGGGTTTTCAATATAAAAGCCTTTTTCTAAAAAAATCGCTTGTGCCATATGTTTATGTAGTCCTTCCTTTTGAATCATCTCATTGAAAAAGCAGCCAACCGGAATAAAGTTTCTTTTAAGATTATTATACGATGTTTAAGATGCAACTGAAAGCAGAAGGGGAAAGTTATAAATTACTATTGGGGTTTGGTAAAATAAGGTGAGTAAACAAAAGGATTTGATTTTATGGAAAAAGAAAGAGCCGTAACTTTTATCGAAAAAGCTGCGGCTGCTGAATTAGGGATTGTTGCATAAATCGTTCCCGATATTTTTTCCTTTGATAAACTGTTAGGAGAATGAAGAGCTTTTATTTAATGCTCAATCACATATAAACGTTTTTAAATCTCCAAACCAGCTAGAATATCCATCACTTTTTTGTATTCTGGATTAGGTCTTCCATCTAAATTTTTATCTGTAATCTCAAATCCCAACTTTTGATACAATCCAATAGCTGCATGGCTCCAAGTTTGAGTATGCAAGTAAACAGGAGACGTGTCTTCCAGAGTTTGCAATGTCTTAAGTGTGCGAGTCATCATAGCTTTTGCGAGACCTTTTCCTTGGTAACCCGGTTTTACTGCTACCCAATGAACAAGCGGGTAACGATTACCGTTGGGTGTTTCTTTCCACCATGCTGAAGCATCTGCGATATGCCTTAGATAGAAACGACACTTTATAGTGTAAGAACTGAAGATTCTTGAAATCAAAGTAACAAGTATCTTAGAAATATCGTAATTACATTAAAAATGGATGGAATAAGGAGTGTTAATTAAACAACAATAAACTAAATCCTTGCATTTACTTCATATTCTTTAAGAAATTTTTAGCCAAGATACAGAATAATTAATGAATATGTAATTTTAAGCATCATAGTTTATGAATTTGTGAAATTAAAAATAACATTTCTATGATTATTGATTATTTTTGTCATTAGTAGTATCGTATAGGTGAAGATAGATTTACTATTCTGTCTAGGAGGTTTTATGATGAAAAAGCTGTCTATAGATAAATTAGCAACTATAGTAACAAATAAAAGAAAAGAGAAAAATTTTACTCAGGAAAATCTAGGGGAGTTAACTGGTATCAATAGGATTATGATAAGTCGTATTGAAAGGGAAGACTTTATTCCATCTGTTACGCAATTAGAAAAATTAGCGGACATACTTGAATTTGATATTGCGGATGTATTTATTGAAAAAGAAAAGGGAAATTCTTTTGTCGCACTAAGAAGCGAAGCGCTAAGCGATAATGAAAAAGAAGGAGTAGAACAACTCTTTAAAATGATGATCTCTCTGAGACAACAAACGCTGCTAAGGAGAAAGATTGAGAATGAATGAACCTACTAAGCTTAATGAACTACAGTTAGAGGAAATTCGTAAACTTGCTAGAGAGCGTCGTCAGTCTCTTGGATTTGTTGGGGAAGCTCCCATTGCAAATGACATTTTTACAATATTGGATCAGCTAGACATTATGTTGCTCGAATACCCTATCGAATCTGAAAAAGGGAAGCCCGCTTTTTCAGCAGCCATTATGTATTCAGAAGAAGGTGGAAAAGAGCTTGTTTTTATAGGGGTAAATACTGCTGATTATTACGACAAACAAATCTTTGCCATTGCTCATGAGTTGTATCATTATTATACAAAGACGGGGTCTCATCTTAGTCGATTAGATGACAAAGAAAGTAACGCAAACGAAGCAAAAGCGAATCGTTTTGCCGCAGAATTTTTATTGTCAGAAGAAAATTTAAAAGGGATTGTACTTGAAGAATTTAAGGTATCTTCTTTAAAAAATATTTCTGATAAAACTCTTCTTCGTTTTATTGCGCGTTTGCACTGTACCTATTGGCTTCCTTACCACTCTCTTATCAAAAGATTAAGTGAAATAAAAGCTATCACGCAAAGACAAAGTAAACAACTCTATGCTATTGATGAAAGAGCCGCAAACAGTGAGTATTTTAAAACCGGGTTAGCTATCAATAAGGAAATTTTTAACAAATTAAATACCATCACAAAAAATACGGGTACCTCAGCTCAGAATATTGAAATTATTTTACGTAACTTTGAAGACAATCTTATTGATGAAGAAAAGTTTGCTGATACACTAAGCCTTTTCAATAAAAAACCAGAGGAATTTGGCTACGGCACCACTATATCCGATGAAGATATAGACGAGCTTAATGCTTTTTTTGCTGTGAAGGATAATGATGAAGATTAATATCCAAAAGCCTAATCCCGCACTTATTAGCATTTTTGAAGATCCTAATCAGATGATTACTTTAGATGCTAATTTTTTAATTCCGCCCTACCGCAAACATGCTAACCGTGGATTTAGTTTTTCTCAATTTAAAGAAGTATGGCTAGATCCTATTTTCTCAGCTTTTCCAAACTTAGCTATTCATGAAGCTGTTTATGAAGAATTACTCCAATCTTCTGTTCAAAACTACGTAAAAGACTTACTAGGAGAAAAACCAGCCAAGATTATTCTTCATAAAGACTCTGACCTTACTTCAGTAGAAGAAGGCGTAAGAAAGTTAATTGAATCCAGAGTTTATAAACTTACTAATTATGACCCGGTAATTGATAATAAAGATGATCGTGGAGAAGTAAAGTCGCTTGCCTATATAGCAGCTAAAGGATTACTTTATTTTGCAGCTCATGATTATAATGCTATCCAACTTGTAGAAAAGGCTGAAGAATGGTCAACTGGACTGGATAATGTACAAGCTATTCAAATGTATGAACTTATATACTATCTTTATACAAAAGGACTAGGAGATAATAAAGCGCTTCGTTTTTTGTATAAATATCAATATTACTTAACAAAACATGAAAAAGAAACAAATCTCGAATGGGGAGAATTTGTACGTCATATGAATATGTTCTATCTAAGTTGAAACAATCCAGCAATAAGTTTGAAGAAAATAACTTTTTGTCTCACAAAACAGTCTCCTGTTTTACTTTTATCGTATTGTTTCAGCTTCGCGGACAAATTGAATAAAAGGATTAAATCGATTGAACGATTTAATCCTTTTTTGAATTCTCCAAACCAGCTAGGATATCCATAGCTTTTTTATATTCTAAATTAGGACTTCCATCTAATTTCTTATCTGTGATCTCAAACCCTAACTTTTGGTACAAGCGAATGGCTACGTGGCTCCAAGTTTGAGTATGGAGATAAATAGGAGAGGTGTCCTCCAGAGTTTGCAGTGTCTTAAGTGTGCGAGTCATCATAGCCTTAGCTAGTCCTTTTCCTTGATAGCCTGGTTTTACTGCAACCCAATGGACAAGCGGGTAACGATTACCGTTGGGTGTTTCTTTCCACCATGCTGAAGCCGTTCCGACTTTTTCTCCTGACGGATCTGTGATAAATAGCATGCGCTGTTTCAACTCTTCTGTGTAAGGAGCAAACGACCTTTCAAAATAATCCAATGCTTGTGTTTCATCCTCAAATTCTGCGACAGCCGTTTCAATAGCAGCCCATTCACGTTCATCGCCTTCCTGGTAAAATGTAAATTGAAATCCTTCAGGTAAAGCTTGTTCCTTCACTGGAAGCTCGCGCTCTCGAGACATCCAAATTTCTGCATAAGGGATTGATTTATCCAACAAAAAAAGCACCTCTTTCTTTTTTGATAGTTGAGTTAACTGTACCATTTTATGGTTGTAAAGTTAAATGGATTCTTTCTGTATCAGGAAGGATTTACTAGCTGCATGAATAAATCGGTAGTTTTTTGGTTATCCAAAGATGTATCGAAAACAGCTGAAGTTATAGCTTATTTCAAGTTTGGTCTGAAAACGATGGAGTTTAATCCATTGACGGACAAAATGGCACTATTGTGCTGTTCCTGATTTCTAGATAAGGGATCTTGGATTTCATTTGTCTATTTGAAGAGAAGAAGTGCTGGTTTGAATAGGTTCGTGTAAATTAATCATTTAAGCTGTTTTGCCGCTAAACTTTTTGTAACAGGGATCTTTGGCGGCTTTTTTAGTGTCTTTGCTTCTTTGTCGGATTGTCATCAGAGCGGTATTCTACAAGTGTACAAGGCCTTGTAACACCACTTGAAGGATATGACAGAGATGTTGAGAAAATTAGCGGAAGAGAATGAACGGGATTTTTTTGATCAGTATTCGGGGATGGTTCATGGAGCATTGAGACGATTGGGTGTGTGGCATATGCATGCCGATTACGATGACTTTGTGCAGCAAGGTCTATTGAAGTTAGTAGAAGCTTATGAAAATTATCCCAAAGACTTGGAGCAAGAGGAATGTGCGAAGCAATTTGGCGGATATGCGTATCAAAAAGTGTATTGGCACATGATTGACTTGATGCGGAAACAAAAGCGTCAATGGGAAAGTGAGATGGCTTGGCCAGAAGATTTAGAAGGGAATCAGCCAGATACTCAGGTGTCTATTGAGCAGAACTATCAAGAAATGGATTTACTGAAAAACATGTTGCCGTTGTTAACAGCGACGGAACAAGCTTATTTAGTGGATGCAGTCGTCAATCGAATGTCAGTGACGGAGATTGCTCAAAAACAAGGGGTTAGTCGCAAGACGGTTTATGAATGGAAGAAAAAAGTAGCGGTCAAATTGGCTTGCTTTTTAGAGAACTTGAAAGCGTAAATTTAAAAAGGAGAAGCAGCTTATGCCAAGTGACTAGTGGCATGGGCTGCTTCTTGTTTTTAGGATTCAGTGGGTGGTTCATTTCTAAGGTCTCTTAGAAATGCTTCTTTAACTTCGTCGCTATAAGGATTGTCCTCTCCGAAAATTTCTTCCATGGCTTCATTCATGCAGTACATCGCCATATAAATCAGAATCTTTTTTAGGGGATAGTGTTTAAAATGTATCGAATGAGTAGCTAAGTATTTTTCTACAGGGTTTAATCCAGTAGTGTATGACCATTCACTAGCGTAAGGAGAAAGCATCATCAATTGAGCGACCATTTTATCTTGCAACAATTTTAAAGCAGCAGCCCGTTCGATTTGCTCTCGGTAGCTGTGAGGAGAAATCATCAATTGCAGTTCATGATGGTTTTGGAATTGCACTTGCATATAGTTCCCTTTTTTATGTTCTTCTTCTCCGCAAATGTGGTGCAATCCATACCAGCTAGCAGGTTCTTTAGCAGTTCCTTTCTCGGGAACAAATATTTCAAGACCGGATATAAAAGGACATTTTTGATGAATGCCTACAGTCTTGCCAATGTATTGAACAAATTTATAATCCAACGGCTTTTGATTGAAATAGCGTTCCATGATTGTTTTCGAATCCTCTGTGGACACTAATGGCGGTTCATTTATCTGGAAGACAATTGTGTTATAAGGAGTATCTTTCCTATCTCGAATGTCTTTGACATAGAAAGTGTCGGCGTTGACTAAGATATGCGCTTGTTCCAAACTAGCAGCTAATAGAGTCGGAAGATTAGTATCAGTAATCAACATAGGCTGAAGCCTTTTTCGAGTAAAGGTGGTTTCGTAATAATAATCTGATTCATTTATTTCATTCGTATGCTGAATAGATTGTTTTGGTAAAAAGCATGCTTGCGATAAATAATAAGCCTTTCTCCAGTTATTGTAATACCCTCGATGCTGATTGTGATCAAAACCCTCTTCCATTCTTCCAACTCCATTTCATTTTCATTTTGTGATAAACTTAATTATGATTATATTGTAACCGTTATCAATCGTGAATGCATCAAGTATTTTTAAGTTTAACTCATTTTTCTAGTCTGTTTAGAGCAGGTACCTGGTTCAGGGAATTTTCTTTAAGCAGACAGGCCAGTAAGTACCGAAACTGCACGGTAGGTAGCAATAGGTGTACAAAAAAAGAGGACCTAATCAAGCCGTAAAGTAGGGTGAC
Organism: Desemzia sp. FAM 23988; assembly: GCF_045528365.1. Classification (NCBI taxonomy): domain Bacteria; kingdom Bacillati; phylum Bacillota; class Bacilli; order Lactobacillales; family Carnobacteriaceae; genus Desemzia; species Desemzia sp. FAM 23988. Next base: position 36,956 of record NZ_JBGQQS010000007.1, on the reverse strand, counting down.
CGAGAAAAATTTAACATCAATTAAACTCTCTTCTCCATTGACATTATAAATCTGTCATGTTAATTTAATCATAATCTAATTTCAGGAATGAGGAACGTATAAATGAAGAAAAAGAGTTGGTTTTTATTGAGCGCAAGTTTGGTGTTGCTTGGAGCTTGCAGTAATGACGGTGGTTCAGAGAGTACAACCGCTGTTCCGGACGAATCAGGCGGGGCTCTGTAGCGCTTGCAGCGGATCAAACGATTAATTTATCGGTGACCAATGAATTGGCTACAGCTAACCCGTTGTTTATGCAAGATATCCAAACGACAACTGGCGGTAATCAGTTTTACGAAGGATTGTTCCGGCTGGATGAAAAAAATGTGGCTCAGCCAGCACTTGCTGTGGACTATCAAGTTTCCCAAGATGGTCTGACCTATACATTCCAATTACAAGAGGATGCAAAATGGTCCAATGGAGATCCCGTAACTGCGCATGACTTTGTTTATGGGTGGCAGAAGGCAGTCGATCCCGATACAGCCGCTCCTTATGCCTATATGTTTGAACCCGTTGTAAATGCTGCTGAAATTAACCGCGGTGAAATGGAATCGGCTGAATTGGGGATAGAAGCCACTAGTGATACCGAATTGGTCGTGCAGTTGAACGTACCGGTTTCTTACTTGCCGGAGATGTTAACGAACCCGTACTTCTTCCCGTTAAATGAAGCGTTTGTTGAAGAACAAGGAGATGCCTATGGAACTTCCGCTGAGACGACTCTTTCCAATGGGCATTTGAGTTGATCAATTTGGAAAGTGGCGCGCAATCGTGGTCTTATGTGAAGAATGAAGACTATTGGGATGCAGAGAATGTAACGTTGGAGACCATCAATATGCAAGTTACCAAAGAAACAGGAACGGCTTTAAACTTATATGAATCTGGACAATTGGACAATGTCTTGCTTTCAGGAGAATATGCTCTCCAAATGCAAGGAAGAGAAGACTATTTAACAGAAAATATTGCTAATACCAGTTTCTTGCAATTCAATATGGAAAATGAATCGCTTGCCAATTTGAATTTGCGCAAAGCAATCAACGCTGTCATCAATCGAGATGACTTGGTGAACGTTATTCTTGGCAACGGATCTCGTCCTACTACAGCTTTTGTGCCGGATAATTTTGCAGTAGACCCTGAAACTGGGGAAGATTTTACTGCAGGTCAGCCCGATTATGAAGGGTTTGATTTGGACGCTGCTCAAGAATACCTCGATGCTGCCAAACAAGAATTAGGAACGGATACGATTGAGTTTGAATTGACTGGTGATGACGACGAAACGAGCAAAAAAGTCAGTCAGTATATTCAAGGGGTAATCCAGAATAACTTGGAAGGTGTTGAAGTTACTATCGTCAATATTCCAAAAAACAACCGCATCACTAAAGGTGGAAGTGGAGATTTTGATGTGATATTAGGCGGCTGGAATGCCATTATTCCCGATCCAGTAAATATGTTGGATTTAGGGCACAGTGAGACGACTTTTAATCATGGTCACTACGCTAAGCCAGAGTTTGATGCGTTGTTGGATGCAGCGGAAGGCGAGCATGCGAATGACGAAGTGCTGCGTTTTGAAGATTTACGGGCAGCGGAGACGATTTTTGTCAATGATGTAGCTGTCGCACCACTTTATCATAGTTCGGAAGCCTTTTTATGGGACCCCGCTATTCAAGGAATCGTGCGGCACTCTGTAGGCGCCCGTTATGATTTCAAAGATGCTTATGTAACAGCAGAATAAAAGAGAAAAGGAAGAGTAAATATGCCCATGTACCAAAATTTATTAGAACGTTTTATCCGTTATGCGAAAGTGAATACGCGTTCGGACGCAACAAGCAAGACAGTACCTACTACCCAATCACAAGTTGATTTTGCATTGAAGCTGGTTGAAGAGTTGAAACAAATCGGTCTTTCGGACGTGACTTATACTGATGCAAATGGTTTTGTCACGGCGACCTTGCCGGCGAATACAGATAAGGAAATCCCAACGATTGGGTTTATCGCTCACATCGATACAGCTGATTTCAATGCCGAAAATATCCAGCCTTTAGTTCATGAAAACTATGATGGACAAGATGTGGTATTGAATGAGGAGCTGGATATTACGATGGCGGTCAGCGAGTTTCCCAATTTGAAAAATTATGTTGGCGAAACATTGATCACGACAGACGGTACTACCTTGCTGGGGTCTGACGATAAGAGTGGAATGGCTGAGATTATTTCGGCAATGGAATACTTATTGGCTCATCCCGAAATGAAGCATGGCACTGTCCGGGTTGCATTTGGACCGGATGAGGAAATCGGAACGGGAGCTGACTTGTTTGATGTAGAACATTTTGCAGCTGATTTTGCGTATACGCTGGACAGCGGAACTGTAGGCCGGATGGAATACGAAACGTTTAACGCGGCACAAGCAGAGTTGACGATTCAAGGTTCCAGTGTCCATCCCGGTACGGCTTATAACCGGATGGTGAATGCCTTGTCTGTTGCAGCTCAGTTCCATAACTTGCTGCCAGAAGAGGAAGTACCCGAAAAGACCAAAGATTATGAGGGCTTTTATATGCTCAGTCAACAAAAAGGAAACATTGATAAGGTGGAGATGACCTATATCATCCGTGACCACGATACAGAGAAGTTCCAATCGCGGAAGCAGCATTTTCAAGATTTAGTGGACCAGATGAATGCTCAATTCGATTATCCGCGGATTTCATATAAAATGTACGACCAATACTATAATATGGGCGACATCATTAAAAAAGATATGACGCCGGTGCATTTAGCGGAGGACGCAATGAAGGCATTAGGAATCGAGCCTATTGTAGAACCTTTCCGTGGCGGGACAGATGGTTCGAAAATTACGTATAAAGGCTTACCGACGCCTAATATCTTTGTTGGCGGAGAAAACTTTCATGGCAAGTTTGAATTTGTCACATTGGAAGCCATGGAGAAGGCTACAAGTACTATCTTGAAGATTGTTGAGTTGGGTGCGGAAGAAAATACTAGAGCAAAAACTATATAACGCTACTCCAATATGCAAAAATACCGAATGAGAAGTTATCTTCTTGTTCGGTATTTTGTGTTTTTTTGGAAACTAGACTGCGTGTTGGATTGCGCTCTGGAGAATGTTTCTCGTTTCATTGAAAGAAATCTCAAGCTGATTGTCTATACAAATAAAAGCAAAATCGGCTCACCTACGCGTTTAAAATTCTTGTGCTGTCTGTTTATCCAAGATGTTGAACCGCTCCGTATACGGATACTTACTTACGGTGGTGTGAGAGGGCGATAGGTGAATTGACCTCCTAGATTAAGTGAAGGATACTGTAGATGCTTTTGTAGAAGGAACAACAACTATCGTATCTGTTTTCGCAGGACGTATTGCAGATACTGGAGTAGATCCGATTCCAGTAATGAAACAATCTGTGGAAATCTGTCGTCAAAAAGAAGGAACAAAATTACTTTGGGCAAGTTCAAGAGAAGTTCTAAATATTTTTCAAGCAGATGAAGTAGGAGCTGATATTATCACTTGTACACCAGATTTGATTGCGAAACTTAAAAATGTTGGTAAAGATTTAAAAGAACGGTCTTTAGATACTGTAAAAATGTTTAATACGGATATTAAATCTCTTGGTTATAGTATTTTATAAGGTATATAAAGGAAGACCAAAAGAAATAAACTTCAAAAAGCCTTGCAATAATTTGCGAGGTTTTTTTGACAGTCAAGTAATCAAGCAATTTTAAGGTCGCGTTGTATAGAAGAATTATATACATGTTATAAAAAAATTATAAAAGAAAATTAAAGTGCTATTGAATTAATTATTATTTATGATATTATAATTGAGTAAACGATTACTCAAGTGAGGCGAGGTAGCTGTGAAAAAACAACTTTCTATAAAAGATATTGCAAAATTAAGTAATGTATCTACAGCAACAGTCTCAAGGGTTTTAAACAATAACGGACGATTTTCAGAGGAAACGAGAGAGAAAGTCATGTCTGTTGTAAAAGAGTTTGGGTATTCTACCAACTCTGTAGCAAAAACATTACGTGAGCAAAAGTCACATACAATTGGCATGATTGTTCCTGACATCAGCAATGAATTTTTCTCTTCTTTGATTACTAAAATTGAAAGTTACTTTTTTGATAAAGGAATTTCAACTATTATATGCAATACCAATAAAGATGCAGAAAAAGAGAAAGCTTATCTGAAGTCTTTGGATTCTAAATTAGTTGATGGCTTGATTTGTATTTCTGGTCAAGAAGAAATTGATGAAACGCAACTTTCAAGAAATATTCCGATTGTCTGTATTGACCGTCAGCCTAAAGTATCGAGTAATATATCGATCGTTGGCTCAGATCATTCGCAAGGCGGATATAAAGCTACAAAATTGTTGATTGATAAAGGCTGTAGAAGAATTTTGTTGTTAACTAAAGATAATAATTCGACTTCTAGTAATGATCGAATAGAGGGCTATAAAAAAGCTCTCAAAGAGTCTGATTTACCAGTTAATGCAGAGTTGATTGTAAGAGCATCTTCTGAGAAAATGTCAAAATTTGAGACCGCTCAAAAATCGATTGAAGAAGTGCTCGCTAATGGTTTGAAATTTGATGGGATATTTGCGACAAATGATTGGTTAGCGTATGGTGCAGTGCAGATATTGAAGAAAAACCACATCTCAGTTCCTGATGAAGTTAAAGTTGTTGGATTTGATGATGATAGTATCTCTAAATATACTTCACCAAGTATTACGACTATCCATCAAGATGTTAATGGTATTGCTGAAGAAGCAGCGGATATTTTGTATCAACTGATGTCTAAACCGGGGAAAAAATTAAATAAACGGTACATTAATGTTCCTACTAGATTAATCGAAAGAGAAACGACGTAAAAATCGTTTTTTGCCTTTTGAGTAATCGTTTACCCAAAGGTGTTAGACTAAATTGGGATAAAAACTAGAATGTCATATATTTTTTAATCACTTGAGTAATCGTTTACCCAAAAAAATATTGAAATAGAAAGGAAGAAAAAAGTGGAAAAGTTAATATGTCCTTCAATGATGTGTGCAAACTTCGGATCTTTAAAAACAGAAGTTGCTGAGTTAGATCAAGCAGGAACAGATATTTTTCATATCGATATCATGGACGGTGTTTTCGTTCCCAATTATGGAATGGGATTACAAGACTTTGAATTTATTCGCCAAGCAACAAACAAAATGGTAGATGTTCATCTAATGGTGAAAAATCCAGCGGATTATGTTGAAAAATTTGCAGATATGGGAGCGGATATTATTTATTTCCATCCCGAAACAGATGAACATCCTGCAAGAACCTTGGATAAAATCCATGCAAAAGGAAAGAAAGCTGGCATAGCAATTAATCCTGGTACCTCTATTGAAACTATTGGAGAATTGCTGTATCTAGCAGATTATATTTTAGTAATGACTGTAAATCCAGGTTTTGCTGGGCAAAAATATTTAGGCTATGTGGATAATAAAATTGAAAAACTAGTTGCTATGAAAGACGAATACAGCTTTGAAATAGTCGTAGATGGCGCGATATCCAATGAGCGAGTAGAAACATTAGGCAATTTAGGAGTCAAAGGATTTGTATTAGGAACGTCTGCTTTATTTGGAAAAGACGAAAGCTATCAAGAAATTATTCAAACATTAAAAGGAGAGAAAAACTAATGAAATTAGCAATTGGCGGAGATCATGTAGGACAACTACTAAAACCAGAAATTGTAAAATACCTAAAAGAGTTAGGTCATGAGGTAGAAGATTTTGGACCATATTCTACAGAGAGAACAGATTATCCTAAATATGCTGAAAAAGTTGGAACAGAAGTTGCAGCAGGGAATTTTGATGGCGGAATATTGATTTGTGGAACGGGTGTAGGGATTTCTATTGCTGCGAACAAAGTGAAAGGCATTCGTGCGGTAGTGTGCAGTGAACCTTATTCAGCAAAGTTATCGAAAGAGCACAATAATACAAATGTTTTAGCGTTTGGTTCTCGTGTAGTTGGTTTAGATTTAGCTAAGATGATTGTAAAAGAATGGCTAGATGCAGAATTTGAAGGCGGACGTCATGGAAACAGAGTCAATATGATTGAAGATATTGAATGTCGTTATATAGGTGAGTAAGCTGGAATCTAATTTTGCGGTTAGTTTCTCATTTGATTCAATTTAACCAAGTAGTGTTGTGATTGCCGATAATTCAGGTAATCGCAACTCAATTCTGGTCTTTTTTTTGGAAACAAATGGAATAAAATGGAAATAAATGATAAAATATGGTTGAATTTGAAATAGATTGATGCTACACTCTATTTATCAAATGAACTGGAGGATTTATAATATGAAATTAGCTACACGGATCAACTCGTTCTTACCGGTATACGACCACGATCTAAATCAAGTATTTTCAAAATTTAAAAGCTTAGGTCTTACTCATGTGGACTTGAACTACCCAGAGCATGTAAAAGGTTTTTCTGCTTCAGAAATGAAAGCGTTGTTAAGTGGAAATGACTTGGAAGCCAATGGTGTTGCGCTTCGTTTTAGAAACGAGTTCATTAACGGAGAACTTGGTAACTCAGATCAAGAGATTGCTCAGCAGGCATTAGTCTTGTGTAAAGAAGCAGCAGATTATTGCCGTGAAGTAGGAGGTAAAGTGGTAACGATTTGGTTAGGCTTTGATGGTTTTGATTATAGTTTCCAAATCAATTACCAAAAAGTCTGGAATCAATTAGTAAATGCTTTTAAAGAAATAGCAGAATATGCCCCTGATTTGAAAATCAGTATTGAATATAAGCCGTTCCAACCAAGAGCATACGCATTTATCGATAGTATGGGAGTTGCTGGAATGATGTTAAATGACATTGACCGTGAAAATGTGGGAGTTACATTGGATTACTGTCATATGTTAATGAAACATGAAAACCCAGCTTTTGGAGCGGATATTTTTGGTAGCCGGGATAAATTATATGGAGTTCACATCAATGATGGTTATGGCCTTAATGATGATGGGTTAATGATTGCTACAGCAACGCCGTTCAAAACATTGGAATTTTTATACTATGTTAAGAAACACAAGTTTGATGACGCAATCTACTTTGATACATTCCCTATTATTGAACATGCAATAAAAGAAAGTGAACAAAACATTAAGATGATCAAAATGTTAAACGACATGATTGACAAAGTGGGTATGAATATTATCCAAGATATTATTGATCGTAATGATGCAATTGAAGCAAGCGAACTGATGATGAGATTTTTATCAAATAGCTAAACTAAAAAAATGGGGGGCAATGAAAATGGCAATGGATTATAAAAAGGGAGCCAAAGAAATTTTAGAAAACATCGGAGGCAAAGAGAATATTAGTGGTATGACTCACTGTGCAACTCGATTAAGGTTTAATCTAAGAGACACTTCTAAAGCAGATACAGCTGCAGTGGAACAAATTGATGGCGTAGTAAACGTCATCAATAAAGCTGGACAATATCAGATTTTGATTGGTACTGATGTACCTAAGTTATATGCTGAAATGGAGAATTTGGTGGATACTGATCAAACAGTATCTGCTGAACCTATGAAGGCTGACAGATCAGCACAAGGTATTATTGGTTCCATTTTCTCAGCTATTTCAAGTATTTTTGCTCCACTATTACCAGCATTGGCGGGTTCCGGAATTCTAAGAGGATTACTCTTGCTAGCAGTCCAATTAGGTTGGTTAACTGAAACAAATGGGACTTACCAAATATTGTCAGCGGCTTCAATGACAGTATTCTATTTCTTACCGGTATTACTTGCTATAACATCGGCTAGAAGGTTTGGGGCAGATATGTTCATTTCAGCATTAATCGGTGCATCACTATTGCATCCTGATTTTATTGCTTTAATGGGAGACGTTGGTAATGGTGCAACAACTACATTCCTTGGTATTCCAACTGTTTTAATGAATTATAACTCAACAGTTGTTCCAATCATCTTATCTATCTGGATTTTTTCTTATCTCTATAAATGGCTTGACCGAGTAATTCCGGAAACACTTAAACTTGTAGTATTGCCGCTAGTGTCTGTAGTTGTTATGGTACCGTTAACAATTATTGCGATTGGTCCTTTAGGGGTTTACGGTGGAGAAATTATTGCAACTGGGGTTAACTGGTTGATTGCGAGAAGTAGTGTTTTAGCTGGAATTGTAGTCGGTGGTGGCTGGTCTGTCCTAGTAAGTCTTGGAATTCACTGGGCAGTTAATCCAATCATGATTAACAATATTGCTACACATGGTATGGATTATATTGTGCCATTTACATTTGCTTGTAATTTTGCAACAATTGGTACCGCTTTAGGCGTCTTCCTTAAAGCTAAAGACCGCGATATCAAAAACTTTTCAATAACAGGTATAGTGACAATTGCATTGTCAGCCATTATTGAACCAACAGTGTTTGGTCTATTAGTGAAGAACAAAAAAATATTCTTAGCACAAATTATTGGTGGAGCAGTTGGCGGGGCGTATTTAGGTTTAACTAATGTGTACACAAATGCTTTCGTATTTGGAAGCGTTACTACTTTCCCTGCATTTGTAGGCGATACTTCAGCGAACTTTATCAATGCTATGATTGGTCTGGCTATATCGTTAGCGGTATCAGCTGTGATTGCATACTTTGTGACGAGAACAGATGAAAGACTTGTTAAAAACTAAAATAATTTACTATTCCTATCTATAAAGCTTGTCACTTAATCATTTTTATGGAATGATTAGGTGACAAATTCTTTATAGAGGTGAATTTTGAATGATTCCATACGAAAGAAAAACAACAATTTTAAACAAATTAAATGAACAAGACATTGTTACACTTGAGGAACTACAAAAGATACTTTCTGGTGTATCCGTTTCCACTTTAAGGCGTGATTTAAAAGATCTTGAAAAAGCAGGTCATGTAACCTTGTTGCCCGGAGGTGCGGCCAAGTTATTTTCTCGTTCATCAGATATTCCCATGACAAAACGAACTTCTTTAAACCGAAATGAGAAAAAAGATATTGCTCTATTAGCTGCTAAAGAGGTTAAATTTGGGGAAACTATCTATGTAGACTCAGGGTCAACAGGTGAAGAATTATTGTTAGAGTTAGTAAAGAAAAAAATCACTATAATTACCTCGGTCACGAATTTTAAGATTCCTACTCAAGATGTAGAAGCGCAAGTATATTCGCTTGGTGGTTTCGTGAATTTTACGAATAGTTCATTGAAAGGGGATTTAACCATACAAAATATAGAGCATTTTAATTTTGATCGCTCTTTTATTGGAGCAAATGGTGTAGATGCTGAATTCGGTTATACTACTCCTGATTTAAGCGAAGCAATCAAGAAAAGAAAAGTAATCGAAAAATCACAAGAAGTATATTTTGTTTGTGATTCTAGTAAGTTTCATAAGGTTTACATGTCATCTATTGCACCTTTATCAGACTCTGTGCTCATTACTAATGAGAGCGATGAGATAATTAAGGAAAATCTGAAGCAGTTAATATGTTAGTGGCGTTGACATATATCAGTAAATTCGATTAAGAAAGCACACCTACAACTAAATGTTACTGCATTGCGAAGTTAGAGTGAAAATCTAACTTCGTATTTTTTGTAAAGTAAAACAAAAGCGAATAAGTGACTTCAACAACTTCTTGAAATAGTTTGTGATGCAAAAGGTATAATTGTCATACTATATTGAAATCACACAAATGATATTGGTTGCAAAAGGGGCTAGTATCTTATGTAATGAAACAAAAAGGATATCAAACAGCTAAAGTTTATGCAGTTGAATTTAATGTATCTGAGCGGACTATTTTGGAGTTGAAAAGCCCCAACATGGTCAATTTTTTTTAGAAAAGTTGAAATAGTGTAATAAAAATATACCAAAAGACATCAATAAGAAAAGAGGATAGAATTCTTTTTCCTATAGATGTCTTTTAAGGTTACATTTTTACCTTGAATGAATGATACGTTTTGTTTAACGAACAGGAAAGCTTTTTTTGGATGAACAAGCAAATGTCACAGTTTAAGTGGCGTTCTAGTGTTCGATAGAAAGAGATGAAAGTCTATATTATTCTCTCAAAATTCAACGCATCAAATAACCCATTATCTTCAGGAATTACATTGTTATTTTATAAGTAGTTTGTTACAATTTTAACTAGTGTAGCGAAGATTTTGGTTGATTTTAAAGGAAGGAAATTAGAAGAACTCATTACATATCATTTAAAAAGAAATTAATCTAAATTTAGAATACATAAATGGAGGAGTATAAGATGAATCAAGAAATTGAACTGAATCAAAGTAAGAAGTTTCCTAGGGGAGCTGCGGTGATTTTTGCGGTAGTGTCTTTCGTGCTCGGAGTTTATGCGGCTTTTACAGTGGAAGCAGAGTTAGGGTCAGATATGATAGCTGGAGTCAGTATTTTCGGAGGAATTGGCAGTCTGATAACAGGTTTTATTGTTGCAGGAGTGCAATACGCATTTACAATGTTTCCCACACAGTGGATTTCTAAAGAAGAAAACGTCTATCAATATGATATATGGGCAGCTATTTTTTATTCTAGTGCCATTACTTCAGTACTGAATGTATTGATACAACAATTCAATTTACAAGAAAACGTTATTGTAAGCGTATTGCTTAATTTGGCAACAACGGGACTGTTTTTATTCTTTTATTTCTCAGGTGAAGAAAAGGAAAGACAGGTAAAAAAAGCCATGACGATTGTGCAAATAGTGTGGTTAGTATTGGGTCTTATTATCGTTATAGCGGGCTGGATGTTTATGAACAGTCTAGAAATTTAATAGAGAGCAGGATAGACTACAGTGAAAAAAACAACTAAAGAGAAAACAAACCGCTCGTTTTTACAACGCGTTGGAGATAAAAAAGGACTTTTAGCAATAGGCATCATCGGAATAATTGTAATCGTTATCTTAATTGTCCAGTTCTTCCAAAGCTCTGACACGGAGAGTGAAGCAGAGCAATCGTATTCTGTCCACATTGTGAGAGAAGAGGATCCGATTTTATTTGATGGGAAAGTGCAAGCTGCGGAAGTTCAAGAAGAATTTTATGACGCTTCAAAAGGCGTGATCGCTGAAGTACTGGTAGAAAATGGGCAAGAAGTAGAAGAAGGAACAGATTTATTTACCTATACAAATGAAGAAAATCAACAGTTGCTGGATGAACAAAATCGTCAGTATAGCCGCTTAGAAGAACGGTATGCTGAAGCAGAGACAGAACTTGCGAATGCAAGGAAATCATTGAATACAGCAACTGCGAATATGGAAGAAAGCAACCGTCAAATTCAGGCTGCTGGTGAAAACAGTGAAGCAGAGATGATGATTGACCCTGAAGCTGAAGCCGCTCAAAATAAGCTGATGGAAGCTGAAGCAAGCAAAGCAGAGGCGGAAGCAACGATTGAAAGTGCAGAGATGTCGCTGAATGAATTAGCGGATCAGATGGAAGACATCACATATGAAATCGAAAAACTAAGACAAGGGGTTACCACAACGATTCAATCCGATTTTAAAGGGGTGGTGGAACTGAATGAAGCTGATCCTACCAGCTTGCAATTAAGTGAACAGCCTATTGTACGCCTGATGTCGCATGATTTAAAAATTGAATCGTCCGTATCAGAGTATGACTACAATAAGCTTTCAGTAGATAGTCCTGTCGATATTTATTTAATGAACTCTGACCGCCAATTAAAAGGAACGATTGCGAAAATCGATTCATTGCCAATGCAAGCGGCAGCAGAAGGAGCTACTTCTTCTCGCTATCCATTTACCGTTCTTCCGGAAGAAGCGATTCAATACGGCTTTTCTGTCCAAATCGGATACAGTGAAGGCGTGATGTATCTTCCACAAAATGCAGTAATCGAAGAGGAAGATGGCACAAAAGTTGTTTACGTCAATAAAGAGGGTATCGTAGAAAAACGAGAAGTAACAGTCTCAAAAGAAAGCAACTTTTATGTCATTGAATCGGGATTGGCAGTAGAGGAAGAAGTGTTATTAGATCCAGATACGGCTCTTGCAGATGGTGATGAAGTTATGGTGATGTATGATTAAGCTGGAGAAAATCAGAAAAGCCTATAAAGCAGATGATGAGTGGTTTCCTGTGTTGAAAAACATCGATCTTGAAGTCCATAAAGGGGATTTTTTGGCCATTATGGGACCGTCTGGATCAGGGAAATCCACCTTGTTGAATTTGATCGGATTCATTGATCGAAATTACTTGGGCAATTATTATTTAGAAGATGAGATAGTGACTTCTAAAGCAGATAATGATTTATCTAAATTGAGAAATCAGCGAGTAGGATTCGTATTTCAGCATTTTAATTTGATCGAAACCTTGACGATTCGAGAGAATATTGAATTGCCGCTGCTTTACAACGGATGGAACTACCGGCAAACGAAAGAACGAGTAGCGGAATTATTGGAGAAGTTGGGCATCGGAGATAAAGGAAACAAACTGCCGAAACAATTATCCGGTGGACAGCAGCAAAGAGCGGCTATCGCCAGAGCTGTCATCAATAATCCTGATTTCATTATCGCAGATGAGCCGACAGGTGCGTTAGATACGAAAACGTCTACTGATATCATGAATGTCTTTAAGCAGTTAAATGAAGAAGAAGGTGTAACGATCATCCTGGTCACACATGATCCAGGGACCGTAAGCTTTTGCAATCGAGTAGTCCATATGCATGACGGCGTATTGACCGAAGAAGTGAGGTGAGCGTATGAATCCATCAGTTTTTTTTAAAGGTGCTTGGAACGCCTTATGGAAAAATAAAAAACGAAGCTTTTTGACGATGGTTGGTATCGTTATCGGTATTGCGGCTGTCAGTACGATTATGTCTATTGGACGCGGATTTGAAAATTATGTCATGGAATCTTTGAATCCAGACGAAGGAGAACTATTAACAGTTGATGTTCAGTTCATGGCAGAGGATATGGAATGGATGTATGAGACAAATGATCCGTTCTTTTCTGAAATGGACTTGCAGATGATTCGAAATATTCCTGGTGTTCAAGAAGCAGAAATTTATCAAGCGAGCTCCGACTATGCTTCCGTAACTACCCTGGTAGAGGGTGAAGAAACTTACTTGGATGTGGTCATGACTGAGGACAAAGGCAGACCCGTTATTGCGGGCAGACCGATCGATATGTTGGATAACGGGAATGAAAGTCGTGTAGCTGTCGTTCCATTTTCTGTTGTAGAAGATCGATTTGAGACCGAAGATGATGCCGTTGGAAGAGGGATTACATTAGGTGATCAACTTTATACGATCGTAGGAGTCTACGAAAGTGAGTTGGATTCCTCTGGCTTATTAGCTGATTTTATGCCGGAAGAGATTGAACTTCCTAAAAGCAGTTATCAGCGGTATCATGATGCAGACACGATTGAAGATACTGTAACAGTAACTGTCGCAAGAGGCTCACTGCCTTCAGATGTAGCAGCAGAAGCCATTGCTGTACTTGAAGAAGACGGATCTATGCGGACAATGGGAACCTATGAACATTTTGATATGTCTGCTTTAGACGATGGCATTTCAGAAGTGTTAGGGGGAATTACCCTATTTATTGCCAGTGTAGCCGGAATATCTCTGTTTATTGCAGGAATTGGTGTGATGAATATGATGTACATCTCCGTTTCGGAGCGAACGAAAGAAATCGGTATTCGTCGTGCATTAGGTGCTTCTCAAAGCAGCATCCGCGCACAATTTGTGTTAGAAGGGGTATTGATGACTAGTATCGGGGGAGTCATCGGCTACTTATTAGGTCTATTATTTTCTTCTATCGCGGCAGCGCTATTGCCGTTTTCTGTCGGAGTGGACCTGGTTACTGTTTTGATTTCTCTAGGCGTTTCTTCCTTGGTTGGTCTGATTTTCAGTTATGCACCGGCTAATGCAGCCAGCAAGAAAGAGATCATTGAAATCATCTAGGAGATAAATAACAAGTTGAAGAACTTTTAGAATGGCTAAGACTCGAATGGGAGAGGAAACTCTTTTATTCGAGCTTTTTATTATTTATGCTTACCCTTGTTATAGTCTTTTGCAATCGGAAAAATCCCTCTTTGAGACAGTTTAGATGTCTCAAAGAGGGATTTTTAGGTTCTGTAATATACAAGTGGTTCAAGAATAACTAACGGGTCCTTTGGGCGATCATTTATTCACGAGAAAACAAGGTATTTCTCATCACTCTATCCTTAAACACTGCTGAAATAGTAAGAAAACGAGCCTGATATAGTTAGGGCGACTGTTGTTTTAGTTTATTCGTCAAGTGAGAGTCCATTTAATGTCCACTTGATGAATAACTCTATTTTATTAGTCGAGTGAGCATTCAATTTAATGCCACTTAATTAGTAAACTCACTTTATTGATCAAGTAAGAGCTGTTTCAATACTCACTTGATCAATTACCCTTCGTTCACTCGTCAAATGTTAACCCCTTCAACGCATCAAACAATCCATTGTCTTCGGGTTCTTCTTGTTTTTGTTTCTTCAAATATTTTTGAACGGTTCTCTTATCTGCTTTTCCAGAACCCGATTGATCACGGCGTTTCTTGAATGCAGATAATTTTTCGCGGTATCCACATGAACAAGTAAAGATTTGGCCGTCTCCTTCACCGCTGAGAGTCATTTTTTTCTTGCAATTCGGGCAGCGTGCATTGGATTGTCTAGAGACGTTTTTGCGATAGCCGCATTCGCGATCTTGGCACACTAGCATTTTGCCTTTTTTGCCATTGACTTCCAACATTGGTTTTCCACAGTCGGGGCATGATTTGGTGGACAAGTTCTCGTGGCGGAATTTACCGTCTGTTTGTTTGATCTCAGTGACCAGTTCGTTGGTGAATTTTTTGATGTCGCCTACGAACTGGTCTTTTTTCAATTTACCATTGGCGATGGCTTCTAATTGTTGTTCCCACTCTGCAGTTAATTCAGGCGACTTCAAGTCTGCGGGTACTAACTCTAAAAGTTGTTTCCCTTTGGACGTGACATGGATGTTGTTGCCTTTTTTCTCGATCAAGAACGACTTGAACAATTTGTCGATGATGTCTGCTCGAGTGGCTACTGTTCCAAGTCCGCCTGTTGCTTTCAGTGTTTTAGACAAAGCTTGATCTTTTTGAACCATGTATTGTCCAGGATTTTCCATAGCTGTCAGCAAAGTAGCTTCGTTAAAGTAAGCCGGAGCTTTTGTTTTACCTGTAGTCTCATTGATATACGAAACATTTAATGTATCGCCTGCTTTAATAGAAGAAAGAGCTTTTCCAGAAATATCTTCTTTGGCACCTGCATCAGTGATAACTTCTTTCCAACCTAATTTAGTCACAGTTTTGCCTTTGGCGGTAAAAGTCTCTGAACCGATAGTAGCGGTCAAAGTAAACTGTTCGTATTCATGAGCAGGCAATAAGACAGCGAAGAATCGCTTCACGACTAAGTCATAGATGTGGCGCTCTTTAGCTGATAATTGTTGCAAAGGCACGACTTGTTCTGTCGGAATAATCGCGTGATGATCTGATACCTTTTGATCGTTGACGTAGGATGCTTGTGCTTTAATCGGTTGATTCAACAATTTTTTAGCGATCGTTTTGTAGTCGCCGTGAGCACTAACTTTGATCCGATCTTTTAATGTCGGTACGATATCTGTCGTCAAATAACGGGAATCGGTCCGTGGATAAGTCAACACTTTATGCTGCTCATACAATTTTTGCATCAGGTTCAATGTTTCTTTAGCTGAATAACCGTACGATTGATAAGCATCTCTCTGCAGTTCCGTTAAATCGTACAAAGCAGGAGGGAACGTCTTTTTAGGTTTCTTTACCACGTTGGTCACGACAGCGTTTTTGCCATCAAGCGTGTGGACCAATTGGCTGATTTTCTGTTGATCAAATGTTTTTGTGTCTTTTGTTTTTTGATCTTGCCAGCCCAGTTTTAAGGATAAGTCTGTAGTAGCATCTGCTCCGTAAAACGTTTTTGGTTTGAACTGGTTAATCTCTTCTTCGCGTTGCGCAATGATTTGAACCACTGGTGTCTGAACTCTACCGCAATTCAATTGGGCATTGTATTTGGTCGTCAATGCACGGCTGGCGTTCAATCCGATATACCAGTCTGCTTGGGAACGAGCCACGGCAGCTTGAAAAAGCGTCTCGTAATTTTTAGCGGGCTTCAAGTTTTTAAAACCTTCTTTGATCGCTTTATCGGTAATGGAAGATATCCACAGGCGCTTCATCGGTTTGTGGACATTGGCTTTTTCAATGATCCAACGAGCAACCAATTCCCCTTCACGACCAGCATCTGTTGCAATGATAACCTCCGATACGTCTTTACGTTTCAGTTGCGATTTAACTGCATTGAACTGACTGCCAGAGTTGCGGATGACCGTCAACTTCATATCGTCAGGCAACATCGGCAAATCATTCAAATTCCAGGTTTTGTACTTTTGGTCATAGGTCTCGGGATCCGCTAATGTCACTAAATGTCCTAGCGCCCAAGTAACAATGTATTGATCTCCTTCAAAGTAGCCTTTCCCCTTTTGGGTACTGCCAAGCACACGAGCAATATCGCGCCCCACAGACGGCTTCTCTGCTAAAACTAAACTTTTCATGTAAGAACTCCTCTAATGATTATTGTATTTACTTAGTATAGCATAATCGGTGAATGGGGTATTGGGTTCAAAGGTGTATTTAATCTTAAATATATTCCATCAAAAAAAGCCTATTAGTGATGACTAGGCTTCCTTTCAAAATTAAATTCTTATACGTTACATGGTTTGTTGTTTTACAGCGCTTCGATTATTTTTAACATAAGTGATGACTGTTTTAATGACAGCAAAAGCTGGAACTCCAAAAATGATTCCAACAATTCCCAGCATCTTTCCTGCTACTAATAAAATGATAATAATCGTTAAGGGATGAATAGCTAAAGATTTTCCGACAAACTTTGGTGTCAGTAAATTAGCGTCTAATTGTTGAACAATGAGTATGAGTAAGGTTGTTAAGACAGCTGCTGTCGGAGAAATAGTAAAGGCCACAATGACTGCAGGCACACCACCGATAAAAGGACCAACATAAGGAATAAGATTGGTGAATCCATTAATAATGGCTAATAATAACGTGTAAGGAACTCCAATGAGTAAAAAGCCAAAATAGAGTAATGCAGCAACGACGATACTTGCTAATCCTTTTCCACTGATGTAGGCGGTAATCACCTCATTTGTCAGATGCAACAATTCAAAAACATGTTTTTGATACTTATCAGGAAATAGGTGGGTAACAGATAGCTGCAATTTATTACCGTCATGGAACATATAAATTAAAATAATTGGGATTGTAATCAAGACAATTGTTAGGTTAGCTAGTTTTCCAATTATTAAACTGATGCTGGATGTGATATTAGATAAAAATGTTTTGGACAAAGCATTCAATGAAAGGTTTAACTGATTCAAAGTTTCTTCTACGTTCACATTGTCCAATGAAGATAAAAAGGCTAGGTCTTTAGTTTGAGCTTCAATATCAGAAATAATAGTAGGGATATTATCAATTAGGTCGGATAGCTGATTCATAAGAAGAGGGACCATACTGATGATAAAAATAGTAGCTCCACTAAGAAATAAAACCATGACTAAGAGAATAGCGAAACTGCGTTTGATTTTTAATTTTTCAATGAGATTGATTAAAGGATTCAACAAGTAAAATAAAAATCCTGCACTTAAAACTGGGATAAACAATGTCGAAAACAAAACAAATATGGGTTGGAAAACAAAGCTTATTTGAGTTGCATAGTGAACGATTAGAACAACGGCTAAAATCCACAGTGTCCAAAATAGTAATTTTGAAGATTTAAAAGTATTCATAAAATATGCTCCTTCTTAAGATAGTGTTGTTAAATATAATCTTGCGTGAATTTAGCCATAATTGAATCTTATAAGAGTTAAAAAGTCATCAAAAATAATTGATTAGTGATCATTCAATTATCTGCTGTCTTTAAGGACGTTTTAGTTTAAATGGGCACTATTTTTTCAGAATCCCTAGTTACTAAAAGATTTTCATTATTGATTTTCACTTGTGTAACATAAATACATTATTTAGAAAAAGAAGGGTATTGTTCTGCTAGATTAATATAGAGCTAGCTTTTTTGGAATTAGCAGCAGATGTTTTATCAAATAATTCATTTGATATCTCTATTATAAGATACTCGACCTACAATGTATCCAATAATTTTAGTTATTTCAATATGCTCTGACATTGCTTATTCTGCTTCTGTTCTGCTTTAGAAAATCTTGGTTTTTCAACAGCCCTGATTTTTCCTCATTTATTATTATTTGATCGTTCAAATTGAATGTTATATGTGATGCATGGATTTGTGACTTGTGAGGACAAAAGGATTAAATCAGTTGCTTGATTTGAATTGTTTGTTTAATATAAGCTTCAACTTAGAATACCTATTAAGGAGAAATAGCATTTTCCCGTGAGTCCTTTCCAAGACTCATTATTCTAGAACATCCCGCAGAAACCAAGCGAAATTTTTGTTAAAAATGAAATAAGGAATTTGAAGCCAGAAATGGATTCTGAAATATATATTACGAGGAGAACAGAATGAAAAAAAAATTTTTTATTTTTATAGGCGTTATTCTGTTTATTTGCTTAGTTCTTGGCGTGAGTTATCCGATTATTCTAAATAACCTTATTGTTGATGAAGAGCCTGTACTGTCGGATGTGGTTATTGTACCAGAGGGGCAAGAATATGTGAGAGCTTATAAGGCTGCAGAGTTATTGAGCGAAGGATATAGTGTTTCAGGCAAAGTGATCGTTTCGCCCATAACTGAAGCAAATGTAGAGGGATATAAAGAATTCGGAGTTGAGCCTCAACAGGTTATTCCTGAGTCTGAAGCTACCAGCACCTATGAAAATGCTGTTAATACCTTAGAAATGATGAATGAAGAAGGCTATGATTCAGCGATTGTCGTGTCTTCAGATTATCATATGCTGCGGACAAAAATGATTTATGAACGGGTCAATCGCAGTTATGATTTTGATTTGACGTATGTGGCAGCTTATCAGGTGGTTGATGGGGAGTTTGTTCCATGGTATGAAGCGGGTACTGGATTGCAGAAAGTTGCTAATCGAGAGTTTTGGAAATATTGGGGCTATTTGCTAAGGCTGTACCATTTCATTAATTTGTGAGAATCTGTTGAAGGATTAGTACATATTGCTGAAATGGTATGGCTTTTTTTGATGGATAGTAAGCAGAGTTCAAGCTAAATCCTAGCTGAATTAAATGTGCGGGTTTAATATGATATAGGAAGATAGTGAAATTGGAGGACTTAGTGTGTTAAAGAAGAATATGTTTAGAGTTTCTATATTTTTTAATCTAGTTATTATTGTGCTGGGAGTAGTAGTGTTTTTTAAACAAGGTGGTTGGGTGTATTTTGCAAATGGTCCCTCTAAAGTTTCTGCGGACCAACCGGATGTAGATCCCATCGTAGAGATCAAGCAAGACAATTTCGAGCTGGGAGACAAGCAATCCAAAGAAGTGGTATTTGCTGGAGACAGCCAGACGGATTATTTTGAATGGAGCGAATATTTTAGCGAGGTGTCTGTTGCGAATAGAGGCATCAGCGGAGATACGTCTGAAGGGTTGTTGAAACGGATCAATCAAGTGACTAAATTGAATCCCAAAAAAGTATTTCTTTTGATCGGAATCAACGACATCCAGCAAGATATTCCTGTAGAAACGATTGTAAAAAATTACATTAATATTATCAAATCGATTAAAGAAGCCAAAACTGAAACGCAGGTTTATGTGCAAAGTGTCTTTCCGGTTGCTGGAGATTTGTATGAGAACAATCAATACAAACGAAGCGAGTCCATAAATGAAGCTGTGGCTGAATTGAATAAGAGATTGGCTCAATTGGAAGGCGTAACTTTTATAAATATTGCGGATCAATTCGGGAACGAATTGGCTGAAGAGTATACTGTTGACGGTTTGCATTTGAGTAAAGAAGGTTATGAGGTTTGGTTGAGTGAGATTGAGGAGTACGTAAGGAAGTAAGTTCCAGCATATCAACTTCGCTCTATGGAAGACATCAATGATATCTTTGAAGAAATGGAAGCTGGAAAGATCAAAGGACGCATGGTCATCGATTTGAAAAAATAGTTTGAATAGGGGTAAGGGAAAGCTGACATGAAAATTGTCGGCTTTTTTGTACAATAACACCCTTTTGTGTACAAATATCAAACCTGTATCCTTGTTTCAAAAGCCTTGCGAAATATTGTAATCGTTTTCTGTTGTGGTTATAGTTAAGACATAGATAGGACATAACAAGGGGAGGTTTTTTTAATGAAAGATTTCTTGCAGAAGTTGGGCAAGTCATTGATGATGCCGATTTCTATTATAGCTGCGGCTGGGATATTCTTAGGGCTAGGTTCTGTTTTACAAAATCCTGAGATCGTTGGAGAGAATTTTATTTCTTTTGAATTTGTCCAAAATATTATTGGTTTTATCCGTGCATTAGCGGGAGCTTTGTTTGGCAACTTACCAATTTTATTTGGAGTAGCAGTAGCTATTGGATTGGCTAAGAAAGAAAAAACGACTGCAGCTTTTTCAGCAGTAATTGGATTTATCTTATTCCATATTACATTAAATTATATTTTAGGACTGGATGGCCTAACTGCGGAGACTACATCGATTGATTACTTAGTAGCTAATGGGTCATCACAATTGGCAGCGACTCAAATAGCTTCTAAATATGAATTAGTATTAGGCATTTTCACTTTGAGAATGAATGTGTTTGGTGGAATCCTGACCGGACTGTTAGTTGCAGCACTGCATAACCGTTTTTACAATATCGAATTGCCAATGGCTATCAGCTTCTTTGGCGGTAAACGATTTGTTCCTATTATTACCACAGTAGTTACACCTATCTTAGCTTTATTGATGTATTTTGTTTGGCCGATTTTAGGAAGCGGAATTGAAGGATTAGGAAATATCATTGCTCAAGCAGGCGCTTTAGGAACATTCTTATTCGGTTTTCTTGAGAGATTATTGGTACCTACAGGACTACACCATATCTTAAATCAATTGGTACGCTTTACACCGATTGGCGGGGTAGCAATGATTGATGGGGAACAAACTGTTGGTGCATTGAATATCTTTAATACTCTTTTAGCTCAAGATAGTCCAGACTTGAATATTATGGCTGAAGCAACTCGGTTCTTAGCTCAAGGAAAAATCCCTTTTATGGTATTTGGGCTTCCAGCTGCTTGTTATGCAATGTATAAAACTTCTAGAGACGGAGAGAAAAAGAAAGTCAAAGGGTTATTGTATGCGGCAGCGTTGGCAAGTTTTACTACTGGTATTACTGAACCGATTGAGTTTGCATTTATCTTTGTTTCTCCAATACTTTATGTGTTCCATGCGTTCATGGCAGGGATCTCATTCTTACTGATGGATGTATTTGGAGTCATTATTGGAAATGTGCAAGGTGGAGTTATTGACCTGACTGTCTTTGGTGTTTTCCAAGGACTAGATACAAGATGGTTTGCAGCAGTAATAGTTGGGGTTTTATATGCATTCGCATACTACTTTGTTTTCAAAACCGTCATCTTAAAGCAAAATGTCCAAACTCCTGGTCGTGAAGCTTTAACAGATAGTGAGGGAAATATCGAAGGCAAAGACGTTGTTGTTAAAGACGATGGTGATTTAGGATATACAATTGTAAATGCTTTAGGCGGAAAAGAAAATATTAAAGAAATTGAAAACTGTTTTACTCGCTTGCGTTTGGTTTTAGGAGATGCCACTGTGGCTGATGAAAAAGCATTAAAAGCAACTGGCGCTGCAGGGATTGTCCGAATAGACGATACTCATCTTCAAGTTATATATGGACCGCAAGTAGAGGGAATAGCATTAAAAGTAAAAGGAGCTGCTGATTTTGAAGAAAAATAATATTGTATTAGTTGGTGGGGGTTCTACATGGACTCCAGGGATTTTAAAAGCAATGACCACTCACTTGGACCGTTTTGGATTAAACCGAGTAGTGTTGTACGATACAGATGGAGATCGTCAATCGGTCATCGGAGAGTTTGCAAAAATTTTATTTGCTGAAGAAGCGCCAGGCGTGGAAATGACGTATACGACTGATAAAGAAGAAGCATATAAAGATGTGGATTTCGTTTTTTGTCAAATGCGTACTGGTGGTTATGCGATGCGTGAAAAGGATGAAAAGATTCCTTTGAGTCTAGGGGTTATTGGACAGGAGACTTGTGGTCCGGGCGGTTTTGCTTATGGATTGCGCTCGATCCGTGACATGGTGGAAATGGTCAAAGACGTCCGTCGTTTAAGTCCAGATGCTTGGATTCTGAATTACACGAATCCTGCTGCGATCGTTGGATTAGCTTTAAACAAAATTTTTCCAGAAGACAAACGCATTTTGAATATTTGTGATCAACCAGTAAACTTATTGCGTTCGTATGCTAAGTTGATTGATTACGATGTAGATAAATTTGAACCTGTATACTTTGGATTGAACCATTTTGGATGGTTCACGAATATCTATGATGAAAATGGGCATGACGTAGCGCCTAAAATCAAAGAAGTGGTATTGAATGGTGGGTTCAAGCCAGTAGATGCAGAACAGCGGGATAAGTCTTGGTTGGAAACCTATGCTATGGTAGAGGATATGCTGCGCGACTTCCCAGATTACTTGCCAAACACATATTTACAATATTATTTGTACCCAGATTACAAATTAGCTCATCTAGATCCAAATTATACTCGTACAGATGAAGTAAGGGCTGGTCGTGAGAAGAAAGTGTTTGAAGAGTGCAGACGAATCGTTGAGAATGGGACAGCAAGAGACTCTCATGTAGTGCACAATGATGCTCATGGAGATATGATGGTAGAAGTAGCCGCATCCATTGCCAATAATTTGCGCAAAACGTATGTCGTGATTGTTCCCAACAATGGAATCGTATCTAATTTGCCAAATGATGTAATGATCGAAGTAGCTGCTTCTCTTGGTGCAAATGGACCAGCTCCTTATGCAGTTGGAGAAATTGGAACCTTCTATAAAGGCTTGATCGAAGGACAACATGCCTTTGAAAAGTTGACAGTTGAAGCTTACTTGGAAGGTTCTTATACGAAAGCTTTGCAAGCATTGACGATCAATCGGACAGTGGTCAACGCTAAAAAAGCGCGCGAGGTTTTAGATGCTCTAATTGAAGCAAATAAAGAATATTGGCCAGAATTGAAGTAATACGATAACTTAGAAAAGGTGGAGCGTTCAAATGAGCCTCCACTTTTCTTGTGTTATGCTCTGTATAAAAAGAAGTTTCTATTTGAGGAGGGAAATAAATGAAAATACTAGCGGCTATTGATTCTTTTAAAGGGTCTATGGAGAGCCAAACAGCAAATGAAATTGTGAAACAAGCTTTGCCTCAGCATGAAGTAATAACTTTTCCGATCGCAGACGGAGGAGAAGGAACGGTAGATGCCTTGACTTCCGTACTAAAAGGGCACAAAATCACTGAATCGATAACTGGTCCGAATGGAAAACAAATCCAAGGAACTTTTGGCTGGGTAGAGGAAGAACGTTTAGCCATCATTGAAGTGGCGGAAGGAGCTGGAATTACGAAAGTTCCTGCAGAGTCATTAGACCCCAGACATCATACAAGCTATGGAGTAGGCGAGCAAATCAAATCAGCTTTAAATTTAGGAGCAAATGAAATTATTATTGGACTTGGAGGAAGTGCAACAGTTGATGGAGGAATAGGTCTGCTGCAAGCTTTAGGAGTAGAATTCTATGATGAAAACAATCAACTTTTACCAACGCTGCCTATCCGACTTGGTGCCGTTAAGAAGATTGAATCAGAAAATATTGATACAAGGCTGAAAGAAGTGAGAATTACAGTGGCTTCAGACGTAACAAATCCATTGTGCGGACCTGATGGCGCCACTTATATATTTGGACCGCAAAAAGGATTGGCTGAAACTGAGCTGGAAGCTTTTGATAAAGAAATGACTAGCTATCACAGAGTAGTCAATGAATGGACAAAAACTCATTTTGAAACAGCCCCTGGAGCTGGTGCAGCAGGCGGAATTGGTTTTGCTTTGTATTCTTTTTTGGATGCGTCTATTGAAAATGGATTGCAGTTGTTAGCAGATAAAAGAGATTTAGCAAATAAAATCGCACAAGTAGATCTGGTTATTACAGGGGAAGGTAAATTTGATACCCAATCTCTCAGTGGAAAAGTTCCCATCGGAATCAGTCGTTTAGCGAAAGCTGAAAATGTCCCTGTTATCCTTTTTTGCGGCAGCACTGAAGGAAATAGAATTAAATTAACAGAAGAAAACATAGCAGCTATTGTTCCTATCGTTGATCAACCAATGACGTTGGAAGAAGCCATAAAAAAAGGCCCTGATCTATTGAGCAGAGCCGTTAAAAGGACTTTTTGTCTTATATCTTTAAGGTAGATGCAGAATGATACTTCTTTAAATATGCTGTGAACAACAAATTGATCAAATAATGAATACTGAAGCGATCTGCTGCATCAATCCCATCTATTTTTAGTTCGGAAGTATAGCCATACAACTGATAAGTTGTGATTTTAGATAAAGGATTTGTAGAAAAACCCGTAATACTAATCGTTTCTGCACCTGAAACAGAGGCAATAGTCGTTGCAGACAATATATTGTCCGTTGTTCCGCTATTACTGATCGCAATAGCCAAATCTTTGTCGGATAGTAACCGTGCGTTATGCTTCATAACGTGTGGATCGACAAAAGTTTGGCTGTTTTTGCCTAAAATTTTCAACCGTTCATTTAATTCCTGAGCTGGGAAGCGAGACAATCCTACCGCAAAGAAAAGGAGTTTATCTGCTTCGTGTATTTTAGTGATCAACGTTTCTATCACATCAGGATTAATTAATTGTTTCGTTTTGATGATTTGCTCATCTAGGGATGTTACTTCTCCAAAATTATCTTTTTCCTGCAAAGTATGAAAAAGCCCTTCTCTAAATTCCGTATACCCTCTAAAACCTAGTTTTTGACACAAACGGACTACTGTATTGGGAGCAGTATAATTTTTGGCTGCTACTTCACGAATCGTCAAGTCATTGATAGTAGTTGAATGTTCCAATAAGTATTCAAGAATAGCTGCTTCAGTTTCATTTAATAAATGTCGATTCTGTTTCAATAATTCATAGAAATACACTAGACTAGACTCCTTTATTTAGAATTTGTATAACGTTTTCAATATAAGTTACTTATACTATACCGAAAAATAGTGGGGAATTCACTAAGGTATTGTGGATAGTTATGAGATAATAGCGTGCAAATGATAAAAAAACAAGTATAAGAATCAATTGGGGTAAACTGTGATTATTTTTTGTGTTTAACTGTTCTTGTGCTATATTAAAAATACATCATTGGATACCTCATGAAAACCACAAATATTTTTTTAGATAAAACTCTCCTACAATAAAAGAAGAAATTATTTTTCCTCAGTTGTTACAAAACTCTATTCCATTCGAAGCAATAAGAAACACCTTCAAACGCTTCATATGCCTATCAAATATTTTTAACATACTTCTACAGTAAAAATGCTCTCTGATGACGAAGGTCACTCTTGTAAAGGAGACGCCATGCAAAAAAGAAGAGTAATGATTGGGTTTACAAATGGCTGTTTACTATCCCTTGTTTTATGGATGATTATCGGTTTATTGATAAAACTCCTGTTTCATTAAGCAAGTGGCATACATAAAAAGAAGCCAACTTTTTTCTTTGGCTTCTTTTTGCAGTCTGCATTTAAATTAGGCAAACTTTTTAACAGTAACTTTCTTTTGCAATTTGCGGGCATCTTTAATGTTGAAAGTTGTGCTGTCGTTGTATTGGACATGATTGGCTGCACAAGCGCTAGCCAG
Organism: Desemzia sp. FAM 23988; assembly: GCF_045528365.1. Taxonomy (NCBI): domain Bacteria; kingdom Bacillati; phylum Bacillota; class Bacilli; order Lactobacillales; family Carnobacteriaceae; genus Desemzia; species Desemzia sp. FAM 23988. The sequence continues at coordinate 11,006 of NZ_JBGQQS010000007.1, read as the reverse complement.
AGATAAGCATTCTGTCAATGGTTTGTTGAGTGAGAGACTGGCTAAAAACGTACCGACAAAGCAATCTCCAGCGCCTGTATCGTTGACCAGTTTCACATTAGGAGTACTGACTTGTTGGAGTTCGCCTGCATGAGCGCAGATGCTGCCGTCTTTCCCAAGAGAAACAATGACGTAATCAATTTTTTTAGACAGCTCTCTGATGTGATCCAAAAGGTTGTCATCAGAAGGAACCAATTCTTGGATTTCAAATCGATTCGGTTTGATAAAATTGACACCTACTTCAACAGCTTTCTTTAGAGCTTCTCCTGAGAGATCGCAGGCAATAAAACAGCCGATTTTCTTTAATTGTTTCAATAAATCTTCCAGATCGCGCAGTTCGAATCCGGGAGGCAGGGAGCCGGCTATCAATACCATATCTTCTTCCTGGACTTTGTTTTCTATTTTTTCATAAAGCAGTTCGGTATCGTAGTCCGTGATTTTAAAGCCTTTTTCAGTGATCAGGATACTTCCGCCGACATTTTCTTCTAAAATGACATAGCTTTCTCGTGTCGGCTTGCCAAATACTTCCACAAGATCGTGGTTGATGCCTTTCTCTGAAAGAATTTTTTCTAATTTGCTGGCGTTGGTAGTTCCCGAAAAGCCGAGTGCTTGGTTCTTAACGCCCAGCTGATTCATCGCATAAGAACCGTGGTGACCTTTGCCGCCAATATCGTAAACTACTTTGCGCAGGCGATTATTTTTTCCTTTGGTAAGGGTTCCCTCAAGAAATAGCAACCGGTCTATGGTAGGGTTTAAGGTGATCGTATAAATCATGTGAAGAACTCCTTTCGTCTTACTGATTCTGACATTATTGTAGCACTCATCCAATCGATATACAGTTATTTGACTTCTAGAATGAGGTCAATTGAAGGGGTCTCTAGCAAATGAAAGCAAATGCGATCAAATGATGGGGACTCACTTTTTTATTTACTTGCTAAGCCATTTATTATATGATTATTCAGGTTGATTTTGGAAAAAAGCTGTTGCAAACAGCTTTAGATATTGGAGGATCGGTATGAAAAATAAAATTACTTCCTATTTTGAACTTGAGCAGTTACATACGACGGTGAGACGGGAGATATTAGCCGGATTTACGACGTTTATTTCAATGGCGTATATTTTATTTGTGAACCCGACTGTCTTGGGTGCGTCTGGCATGGATGAAGGAGCTGTTTTTACAGCTACGGCTTTATCCAGTGCGGTAGGGTGTATTTTGATGGGAGTATTGGCACGCTACCCGATTGCTACAGCACCCGCATTAGGGATCAATGCCTTCTTTTCTTATTCGGTTTCGGTAGGAATGGGCATTCCTTGGGAAACCGCACTAGCTGGTGTGTTCGTGGCCTCATTAATCTTTATAGTGATCACGGTTTTTAAATTACGGGAATTGATTATTGAAGCCATTCCGGCTGATTTGAAATACGCTATTTCTGGTGGTATTGGTTTGTTTATCGCCTTTATTGGATTAAGTGAGGGCGGTATTGTCGTTGCAAATGAATCCACTCTTGTTGGATTAGGATCGCTTCAGGTGAGTTCTACGTGGTTAACTATTTTTGGGTTGGTCGTGACGTCTATTTTAATGATTAAACGGATTCCAGGGGGCATTTTTATAGGAATGATTGCCACAACTCTTTTAGGATTGGCAACAGATATCATTCAAGCACCTGATCGACTTATTTCAGCAGCTCCAAGCATTTCTTCTACTTTTTTAGTGGCGTTGAAACACGTTGGCGATATCAACTCCATTCAATTATGGGTGGTCGTTTTAACGTTCTTGTTAGTGACTTTTTTTGATACAGCTGGAACACTTGTTGGTTTAGCGAACCAAGCAGGGTTTATGAAAGGCAATAAAATGCCGCGAGTTGGCAAAGCCTTGGCTGCTGATTCAACGGCCATGCTGGTAGGGTCGCTTTTAGGAACCTCTCCGGTTGGTGCGTATGTAGAATCGTCTGCCGGAATCGCTGTCGGAGGTCGTTCAGGCTTAACTGCTGTGACTACGGGGATCTTCTTTATCTTCGGTTTGTTCTTTTCACCGTTGTTATCAGTAGTGACACCGCAAGTGACAGCACCTGCTTTGATTCTCGTCGGTGTTTTGATGACACACTCTTTGAGTCAAATCGAATGGAGCAAATTAGAAATCGCCATTCCTTCATTTTTGATTCTTATAGGTATGCCGTTAACTTACAGTATTGCAGATGGAATCGCTTTTGGATGTATCTTTTACCCCATCACAATGATCGCCGCTAAGCGAGGAAAAGAAGTATCGCCGATTATGTATGGTTTGTTCTTTGTGTTCATTGGCTTTATGTGGATATTGAATGCGTAAGAACTGAAATAGAAGCAAAAGTTAACTCAAATGGATAGAAACCCCAGAAGGAAATGCTGGAAAATCAAAAATTTAAGGTATAAAAAAGGGTCTGGAAATTTTTTCCAGGCCCTTTTCGATAGATTGAGGATTATCTTTCACCGCTTACCAGATTGGCTCTTAGTTTATTTGAGAACATCTCAACCACTAAGATCAGTATGACAAGTCCAATCAATATTGAACCTACTTCATTCCAGCGATAAGAATTCATTGCGAAAATCAAAGGTGCTCCGATACCTCCAGCGCCAACTAAGCCTAAAATGGTCGCATCTCTTAAGTTCATGTCAAAACGATAAATAGTTGTCGACAAGAAATTTGAGAATAGCTGAGGTAAAATACCGTAACGGATTTTCTCGTATGTGCTGCACCCCATAGAAGTCATTGCTTCAAGTATACCGCGGTCCAAGTTCTCAATAACATCTACGTACAATCTTGAGACCATACCGATTGAAGTGATCGACATCGTCAATACTCCGGCATAGGCACCAGGCCCGGTTACACGGATGAACATCAGTCCGTACACTAGGGAAGGAATTGTACGGATAAAGATGACGACTAATCTGGTGATATACGATACGGGTCCACCGACAACGCTTGGAGCCATCAAAAAAGAAATCGGAATCGCAAGCAGTGATCCGAAAATCGTTCCTAGAAATGCAATCGCAACGGTTTGAAACAATAAGAAGGGGACACCTTCAGCAGTAAAATTAAATAGAAATTCCAAATCTGGGGTGAAGATCCCTTTGACAATATTCACAGCCAGTCCGGTACCTTTTTCGTCCAGACCTGTAATGTCAACGCCCATAAACGACCAGACAAGAAGAGCCAATACGATCGCTGCGATAGTGGATAAGTACAGCTTGCGATTTGGGGCTTCGTTCAGTTGATTTTTAACAGTTAATTCCATTGAATCTCTCTTCCTTTCGCTATGATAATTTCCGTCTAAAGTATTCACTGACTCGCTCGATAATAAAAACAACAACCATTAAAACCAGCAAGACCATCCCTACACTTGGGTAGTCTCTCCAGCCTAGACGTTCGTTCAATACCAGACCGATTCCACCAGCACCTACATACCCTAAAATCGCAGCATAGCGAACGTTTCCTTCAAATGCATACAAAGATACAGACAGATAAGTCGGCAATACATCCGGAACGATGGCATAGCGAAAAGCTTCTACCTTGGATAACCCCATAGACTCATGTGCTTCAAAAGCCCCCATATCGACACTTTCAATGTGTTCATACATCAATTTACCGATATAAGACAATGTGAACAAGAAAATCGCAATGGTTCCGGCCATAGTCCCTAATCCAAATAAAAAGGTGGCAATTAAGGCAACGACAAGGGTGGGCAAGGTTCTAAGTATACTAAGAACAGTCTTGAAAAAGCCATTGAGCCACTTATTGTGGATGATATTTCCAGAGGACAACACAGCTAACGGAATTGCTAATACGGCTCCAACAATGGAACCCAATAAAGACATTTGAATCGTATCAAATAAAGGTCCCCATATATTTGAAATAAAGCCGAAGTTAGGCGGAAACATGTCGACGATAATGACGAAGAACTGATATCCTCGTGTGAAGAGCAAGGAGAGATCAGCGTCCGTAGCTTGGAAAGAAATCACGATTGCGATGGCTGTCAGTATCAGAATAAGCGGGAGCCTGGAAGCCCGTTGTTTGACTGTTTTCCCATTTTGCAGTGTATAGGTTTTGGGGTTGAATAGTTTATCGTATAATGTTTCGTTCAATTCGTTTCCTCCTTAAACAGCAGCTTCTTCAAGAACGTTCGCATGTGGTACCGTAGTGACGTTTCCGTAAATGTTGTTCAGAACATCTGGAGTAACGTTTTTGGATTGTCCGTCATAAACTATTTCACCTTTGCGGATACCGATTACTCGATCTGCATATTCCAGTGCCAGTTCAACATGATGAATATTGATTAGAATGGACATACCCATCTCTTGATTGATGCGCTTGAAGTCATTCATAACTACTTTTGACGTGACCGGGTCTAAAGAAGCAACGGGTTCATCCGCTAAAATAATCGAAGGGTTTTGAGCTAAAGTTCGTGCTAACGCCACACGTTGCTGTTGCCCGCCTGACAATTGATCAACTCTGTTGTAGGCTTTATCTAAAATACCTACTTTGTCCAAAGCTTCAAGTGCTGCAATTTTTTTATCTTCGGGAAATAATCCAAAAAACTTTCTCCACAGAGGCAATTCGGGAACTGAAGATACCAAAACATTATTGATTACACTGGTACGTGTCACCAAGTTGAACGATTGGAAAATCATTCCGATTTTACGGCGGAAGCTTCTGATTTGTTGGCCTTTCAAGTTGCTTACATTGACATCATTGACATTCAATGTCCCGAAGTTGATTTCGTGCATTCGATTGATGCAGCGGATCAAGGTAGATTTTCCTGCTCCGGACAAACCGATAATAGCTACAAATTCACCTTGGTCGATCTTTAAGTTGATGTCTTTTAGTGCGGCAACACCGTTGGGATAAGTTTTATTTACATTAATAAATTCAATCATAGTAGATAGTCCTTCCTAAGATATACTAAAACATTAAACCAAGAGAAGACTCCCAGCTTAATGTTTTAAATGGGGTATTAAATTATGCCGTATAGATTATTGAGCTTGCTCTAACAGCACTTCTTGTGCTTTACGTTCATTATCGTAGTCTGAACTTTGAGCTTTTTTATATCCTTCGTGAGAATAGATTGAAATGATTTCTTTGCCTTCATCTGTTTCAGAGATATTGATAAATGCCTCTTGTAAAGCGGTCTTTAAATCATCCGTCATAATATCGGAGTTCTTAGAAACACTGATCGTATCGTTGTAGATACCAGGTGTAACACCAATGACATTTGTTGCATCCCAAATTGTTTCATCTCGGTCGAAACTGTTTTGCCAGTCTTCTTCATAGTCACGACGAGCATCTGCGAATACCACTGAAATGTCAGCTTGTTCTTGTGCTAAACGAGCCATTGAAGTTCCGTAAGAATCTGCTTCAGAGATATGCTCTAAGTCAGAAAGTGATTTGCCGTAGTTGTCTTGCAACCAGATTGTTGGATAGATGTACCCTGCTGAAGAAGTAGAACCCATAACGCTCCAAGTAGCTGAGTTCAAGTCTTCCCAAGTCAGCTCTTCGCCGTTATTTATTTTTTCTGCCAGTTCTTGTCCCTTTTCAGAAGGTCCGGCAACCAAGATTGAACGGTAGTAAGTTACTTGTTCATCGGTTGGTTCAGTCGGTTTGTTTGCATTCCATTCAGCTGGATCTTCTGAATCGTTGCTTAAACCGGCACGAGTTGAGGTCAAAATAACTTCTGCTCCATCATCGTACAATACATAGGTACCGCCTGGTAAGAATCCAACGTCAACAGATCCTGCAGACATTGCTTCTCCTACAGCTTCATAGTCAGTCCCAACATCGATTGTAACTTCGCCGATGTCGTAACCTAAATCAGCCATTTCTTCAATCAGTATATCTTTCAAAGGTTCTGTAGCTGTGACGATTTCTTCCGGATCACGTGAGGGTACGAATTGAATGGACAATTCGTCAATCGCTTGATTGCCTTCATTAGTTGCGCTTGAATTCGTATCTTCTGAAGATGCAGTCCCACTGTTTCCACATGCTGCTAATACTAAAGTTGATGCAAAAGCCAGCCCTAGACCTTTTAACCATTTTTTTGACACATTTTCTCCTCCTAGTACTTTTATGTATGAGATTTTTAATACTTATGTATTGTAACGATAATGCATAAGGTGGTTCTATCAAGTTAAAGTAAAGTTACTGTAAAAAAACAATGTAAATAGTAAAGAAACAGTTAAGCAGAGCGGTTTTCTAGCAACGTTAAAGGGGGAATAACCGTTCTTTTTCTCTATCACAAAGCCTTAATCTGCTGAATCTTGATTTGCTTTATGAAGGATGTTCCATATAATGTTATAGGTAGTCAATTAGATATTACGGCAATTAAATACGAGGCGGGATTAAGTGATTAAGGCAGTTGGGTTAGATTTAGACGATACATTGTATGACAGAAATCAAGTATATGAGAAAACTTTTCAGGTGATGGAACAAAGCGTTCTTACAACAGGGATTTCCTTTCGAAATTTTAATGACATCTTTCAGCAAGAGTCGCAGATAGAATTTCAAAAATTTACTCAGGGAATAAAAGGGGAAGTAAAGTTTAAAATTGATCGGGTTTTATCGACTTACGAAAGACTAGGTTATCCTCTCAACTATGAACAAGCACTCCAATTCAATGAGTTGTATCTTCACCATAAAAAACAAATAGAACTGAGGCCAGGGATGGCAAAGCTGATAAACTATCTCCACTCGGTCAATGTGGAATTATTTGTTTTAACAAATGGCGCTCAGGAAACGCAAACCAGTAAGTTGCATTATTTAGGTATTGATAAGCTGATACCGGCTGAAAATACGTTTATTTCAGGGGCGATGGAAGTGGCCAAACCAGATAAGGAAATTTTTGGTTTAGTCGAGGATTCTCTTGGTCTAGCCGGAAATGAAATCCTGTATATTGGGGATCACTATGAGAATGACATCATTGGGTGCCAGCAGAATAGTTGGACGGCGGTGTATTATAACGTGAATGATGAAACTGTAGAGGATGAGAATTTGGTTCAGTTTTCTACGGATCAACAGGTTTATGAGTATATTAAAAAGATGAGTATGGATTTGAACATCAAGGGAAAAACAGTCTTGATGAAGAATTGGATTTGAACATCAAGGTAAAAACAGTCTTGATGAAGAATTGGGTTTGAACATCAAGGGAAAACCACCCTTGATGAAGAATTGAGTTTGAACATCAAGGTAAAAACAGCCTTGATGAAGAATTGGGTTTGAACATCAAGGTAAAAACAGCCTTGATGAAGAATTGGGTTTGAACATCAAGGGAAAACCGCCCTTGATGAAGAATCGCATTTAAACATCAAGAGAAAAACCACCTTGATGTTCAATCAGCGTTAAACCGCAACCAGCGTTATAATGGACTTTACGTGTGTTGGCTAAATTTCTTTCTTGTTCCATCAAAAAACGAAAAACCGTGTTCTGCTCAACCTCTGAGCAGAACACGGTTTTATTTGTATCAGAAAGAAAAAATTAGTCGTCTGTTCCCATAATCTGATTGATCTCTTGGCTCAATAGATTGGCTTTACCACCAAACACGGCTTGAACTCCACCGTCTACTTCGAAAACAGAAGCGGCACCTAATTGTTTGATACGGTCTTTGTCGACTATTTGGTTGTCTTTGACGGAAACGCGTAAGCGAGTTGCACAAGCAGTAACGTATTCAATGTTTTCTTCGTTACCCAGTGCTTCAATAATCACCAAAGCTTCGTCCGTTAAAGAAGATTTTCCGCGTTCAACAGATCCAGTAGCAGCGTCGTCATCTGTTACTTCCATACCTGGGATAGCTACTACGAATTTCGTGATGAAGAATCGGAATACCGCATAGTACACAAGCGCCCATGCGATCCCCATAGGAATGACCAACATCCAGTTCGTTGAATCATTTCCTTGTAAGACACCGAATAGTAAGTAGTCAATAAAGCCACCGGAGAATGAATTTCCGATACGGATATTTAAAATATCGGCTACGAAGAAAGATACTCCGTCTAAAAAGGCATGAATGGCATACAACCAGGGTGCAGCGAATAAGAATGAATATTCAATCGGTTCTGTGATACCGGTTAAGAAAGAAGTGAAAGCATTACTGATGTAAAGCCCAGCATTTTTCTTGCGGTTCTTTTTAGGAAGAGAGTGCAACATCGCAAGTGATGCGGCTGGTAAACCAAACATCATGGTTGCAAAACGACCTGAGAAGAAGCGAGTTCCATAAGTGAATAATCCTGTGTGATTTGGATCAGCCAATTGACCAAAGAAGATATTTTGTGCTCCAGAGATAGTTTCTCCATTAACAACTTCAGTACCACCTAATTCTGTATACCAGAACAATGGATAAATCGTGTGGTGTAGTCCAACAGCTCCTGTTAAACGAAGCAAGAATCCATAAAGGAATGAGCCAAAGCTTCCCATTTGTGCAATAGACTCACCGGCTGAAACCAATAAGTTTTGGATTGGCGGCCATACAATAAAGAACATACCACCGATAACAATAGCAGCAAGTGAAGCGACGATCGGAATGAAACGGGAGCCTCCAAAGAAGCCTAAAAATTGTGGTAACTGAATCTTGCGGTATTTAGTGTGTAAAGCGACAACGGTCAGCCCAATTACGATAGCCCCAAGGACTCCAGTGTCAACAACGGTGCCTTCTGGAAGGAACAGAGTTGCAAGAACGCTCAAGGTACCGGTATAAACGACGTACGATACTGCTCCGGCAAGACCAGCAGTTCCTTTATCCCCATTGGCTAATCCAACCGAGATACCGATTGCAAAAATCAGCGGCAAGTTAGCAAACACGGCGCTACCTGCAGAGTTCATTACTTGTAAAATCGTTTGCAATCAAGCTGCGCCTAAAAATGGAAAAGCGGATACAGTTGCAGGGTTGGTCAATGCGCCACCCAGTCCAAGTAACAGACCGGCTGCTGGCAAGATAGAGATAGGCAGCATCAAGGCTTGACCTAATTTAGATAATTTCTTAAACATGTCATTCCCTCCTAGTTTTCTAGTGCCTGAATAAATCCGGCAGCAATTTGTTTGGGTCTAGTGATAGCTCCACCAACAACGATTCCGCTAACACCTAGATTGTGAATTTTTTTAGCTTGTTGTGGAGTGTGGATTTTTCCTTCAGCGATTGTTGGAATACCAGCGTCAACTAATTTTTGAATCAATTCGATGTCTGGTCCATCTACTTTAGGGCTGTAAGAAGTGTAGCCTGACAAAGTAGTACCGATAAAATCAATCCCAGCTTCATAAGCATTGACACCTTCTTCAAATGTACTGATGTCGGCCATGAATAATTGTTCTGGGTATTTGGCTTTAATTTGCGCGATAAATTCATTGATGCTCAAACCGTCATGGCGTTTTCTTGAAGTACAGTCTAAAGCGATAACTTCAACACCTGTCTCTGCTAATTCATCGACTTCTTTCATGGTAGCGGTAATAAAGGGTTCTTCCGGTAAGTAATCGCGTTTGATAATACCAATAACCGGTAGATCAACTTTATCTTTGATTTGGATGATGTCTCGCACAGAATTAGCTCTGATTCCAACAGCACCAGCTTCTTTTGCAGCTTGAGCCAATAGCGGCATAACGCCACCTTCTTTGGTATAAAGCGGCTCATCAGGCAAGGCTTGGCAAGAGACGATTATTCCTCCTTTGACTTGGTTTAAAAATGTTTCTTTATCCATTTTATAGACGTCCTTTCTTTTTCGGATTTTTTCTTCAAAATCATAATATCACTATTTTAATGATTTTGTAAACCTTTTACATTTATTATTTAATTTATTTGTGTCTATTTGGAGAAAAGTGGAGTGAAGAGGATAAATGAGAAGAAGTATTGTATAATGGGGATACAATGTCGAGTGGAATGAGAGGAAAGAATATGAGTTATATAAAAAAAATTCAAGATTGTTACCCAGAGTTGACGAAATCAGAACGGAAAATGGCCGATTACATCTTAACAAATCGCAGTGAAGTTTCTAACAAAACGATGAATGACATCACAGCGGAAATCAGCGTTGGGGACGCGACGGTGATCCGTTTTTGCAAAAAAATCGGGTACAGCGGCTTTAGTGATTTGAAAATCGAAATTGCCAAAGAAGATTTTTCTAAGCGATATGAATACCAATCCGAAGAGATGTACTACGATAAAATATTTCAAGATTCGATAACCGTACTAAACGAAACGTATCAGCTGATCGACTCCAATGATCTGAAGCAGACGATCCAATACATCGCACAAGCTGAAAACATCAGTATTTTCGGTGTAGGGTCTAGCGGACAAATCGGAGTGAGTTTTGAAAAGATGCTGCTGCGTGTAGGGCTTCGAGGAAAAGCTTATAACGATGCGCATTTTCAATCTCAAGTGGCCTCCATTATGTCCACTAGTGATGTGGTAGTAGCTATGTCATTATCCGGCAGAACTAAAGACATTATTGATTCGGTTCGTTTGGCGAAGCAAAATGGAGCTAAGATTATTGTTTTGAGCAACACAACGATTTCTCCTTTATCCAAATTAGCCGATGTGCTGCTGCAAACACCGGTCAATGAGTTTATCAATGGTGAATCCATCGAAGGAAAAATTGCTCAGTTGTCTATTTGCGAAACAATTGTGAGAGGGTATGAGTTGGAGCATAAAGCAGATGTGCTGGAAATCAGAGAGAAGATTACGCGGTCGATTATGGGTAAACAAGTGGAATAACGCTGGAAACACGTTAGGTGGGGTTTACGTTACTTTAAAGAGGCTAATTGGCAAAAAAAGGCACGTAAAATAGTGTTGCGTGCCTTTTATAGAGACAAATAGCATCGAGTAGGAGGTAAATAATTAATTTATTTACCGTCCTCTCACACCACCGTACGTACCGTTCGGTATACGGCGGTTCAATTTTATATAACATGCTTTTGTTTTAAATAGTAACTATCGGGAGATACTAGACCTTTGAGG
>NZ_JBGQQS010000006.1:0-141302 GCF_045528365.1 Desemzia sp. FAM 23988 | reverse complement strand
TGGTTTAATGATGGCTAATTTTTCGTCTGCGCTTAATTTAACTCGTTTAGACAATAAAAAACACTCCCTACAAAATAGTTTAGAAATTTTTGTTATTTCTAGTGTCTACTTTGTAGGGAGTGTATCACTGACCAAATATCTATTTTCATTGTATATTCTCCTTTTAACTTACTATTTACAAGTCGATCATCTCTATCCTACAGGAAGGTGAGATTTATTTCAATGATTTTTCTAAATGAGGATGGTTTAGTAAAACTAATAAGGAATAAAAAAACAACAACGTAAGTTTCTGACTTGCCAGAAATGCGTTGCTGCAGTGAAAGGTTTTATTCTTCAATGTATTTATTTTCTTCTTGTTTACGGTATTTATCCATTTTACGTTTAAATAATTCTCCATTAGAAGGCGGAGTGTACGTAATTGCGTTAGCGCCAGCTTCAATAGTTTCTAAAATACTTTCGTCAGTTGGACCACCAGTTGCAATAATAGGAACATTCGGATAATTTTTGCGAATGCTGCGGACGATGGAAGCCGTTTTTGAACCTCCACTGACATTAAGGATATCTGCTCCAGCATCCAATTTTTCTTGGATATCTGTAAATTCAGAAACAATAGTGATCACGATTGGGATATCGATCACGGTGTTGATCTGTGTAATAGTTTCCAGCGGTGTAGGAGCATTAACGACGACACTGATGGCTCCTAAAGATTCTGCAAAAAGACTAATGTTTGCAGATCTGAGTCCATGTGTCAAACCGCCACCTACTCCAGCTATAACGGGTATAGATGCTACGGAAGAGATAGCTTGTATGATAGCAGGGTAAGGTGTGAAAGGATAAACTGCTATTACAGCATCCGCATCAGTATTGCAGATAATAGAAATATCTGTTGTAAAAATAAAGGATTTCAGTTTTCTTCCATTAATATTGATGCCGCTGCATTTAGTGATTACTGAAGGAACATCAACTGTATCATGTCTTAATTCAGTAATAACGGAAGGAATATTGTCTTTGTATCGGGCCATACTTTGTTGCCTCCTTTTTGTCTAACGAATTCCTTTTAATTAAAACCGATTTTAACTAAAAGAGCAATAAAAAAAACAAAATGTTAAGTCTAGTTGAGGGAGGTTAAAGACAAAGTATAGGTTTTGTCATCGGCAGAATCAAACAATGTGATTGAATTTTTATCGATTGGTTGAATAATCAGCTCATATCCATAATGATCTGTAAAAGTTAATTTTTTTTGATCTAATAAAGTTAACGAGCCTTTTACAGGTTTTTCATTTATAAATAATCGAGCTTGATCATCAATTTTAAGAGTTTTAGTTTCTGGATACAAAGAATCATCAAACGTCCATGTCCCGGCAAACCTGGAGATGGCAGAAGTTTTATGAAATCGAGTTTTTTTGTTTTTCTTACGCAGAGTTTCTCGTGCAATTCCTGCAACAAAAGAAACACCTAATAGATATGTAAATGCTTTGCGCCGACTCATTAAAAAATCTCCTTTTGTCTATAAATAATTATCCCAACAGTAGAATGAACTTGTCATTTCATGGTACTATAATAAACAAATTCCAAGTTTCCATATTTGTTTATATTATAATCTTTTTTTTCAAGAAGATATAGGGACTTCAGACGGATTTATGAGGAATATCCTAATTGTAATCATTTCTTAAACTATTCAAATTAAATTAAATAAAGGTTGTGAAATAATGAATGTAGTTAAATTTGGGGGCAGTTCATTAGCATCAGCTCAACAATTAAAAAAAGTAGTTCAGATCGTAAAAGAGAATAAAGCGCGTAAAATCGTCGTCGTATCCGCACCAGGAAAACGATTTCCACAAGATGAAAAAGTGACTGATTTGCTGATTTCCATAGCTGAAAAATCATTATTAAATCAAGATTTTTCTGATGAAATGAACAAAGTTGTACATCGTTACCAGGAAATAGCAGAAGATCTTCATCTTGATAAAAAGGTTATTGAAATGATTCGAATGAATCTGAATGAGCTGACAGCTGGAGATAAAACAACTCCTGACTATTATATCGATGCTTTTAAAGCAAGCGGGGAAGACAATAACGCTAAATTAGTCGCAGCTTATTTGAATCAAGAAGGATTGCTATCTAGTTATATCAATCCACAAGAAGCAGGATTGCTTGTAACAGATGAGCCGAACAATGCACGTATTCTTCCAGAAAGCTATGATGCATTGGAAAAGTTGCGTAACAGAACTGAAGTACTTGTTTTTCCTGGCTTTTTTGGGTACACCAAAGAAGGTCAAATTTGTACCTTTTCAAGAGGTGGATCAGACATCACAGGAGCCATATTAGCCAACGGAGTAGGGGCGGAATTGTACGAAAATTTTACGGATGTGGATGCTATCTTTGCGGCCAATCCGTCTGTCGTCAAAAACCCTTATCCAGTATCTGAATTGACGTACCGCGAAATGCGCGAATTGTCTTATGCAGGTTTTTCCGTATTACATGATGAGGCACTTGAACCAGCCTTTAAAAAAGGAATCCCAGTGGTGATAAAGAATACCAATAATCCTGAGGCTCCAGGAACGAAAATCGTCAAAGAACATACAAAAGAACATGCTCCTTTAATTGGAATTGCCAGCTCAAGTGGATTTATAAACATTTATATTGAGAAGTATTTGATGAACCGTGAAATTGGTTTTGGGCGTAAAGTTTTACAGTTATTGGAATCATATGGATTAAGTTATGAACATACCCCCTCTGGAATCGACAACTTGACAGTCATTTTACGAGAAAACCAAATGACCCCTGAGATTGAAAAAAAGTTGATTAGTGCATTAACAGAAGAGCTGTCTGTGGATAGTGTAAATATAGAAAGAGGTGTTGCATTGATTATGTTAGTTGGCGAGGGAATGCGTAATCAAATCGGAACGATGGCGATAGCAGCACAAGCTCTGAAAGACGAGCACATTAATATCGATATGGTCAATCAAGGAGCATCAGAAAATAGTGTCATGTTTGGCATACAGAAAAAAGATGAGGATAAAGCTGTAGAAGCTCTCTACCATGCTTTCTTTGATGAGGTCAAATAGGCAGCAAAAAAAGGGTTGAGATTTTTATAATCTCAACCCTTTTTTTAATTGACTAGTCTATTATGCAAAAAGCATGAAATAACCTAAGACTAAAATACCTAAGACAATACGATACCAACCAAAGGCTTTAAAGTCATTATTTTTAATGTATTTCAATAAGAACTTAATGGCGATAATAGAAACGAAAAAGGCAACGATCATACCTGTTAATAATATCGCTACTTCAGAACCAGTAAAGTTAAATCCAAAGCCCAAAAGTTTCAATAAGCTGGCCCCAAACATAATTGGAATAGACATAAAGAATGAATACTCAGTGGCTACAAAACGAGACGTTCCCAGTAAAATAGCTCCTAAGATAGTCGCTCCTGAACGAGACGTTCCTGGAATCAAAGAAAGTACTTGGAACATTCCTATTAAGAAGGCTGTTTTATAGGTTAAATCAGCAAAAGTTTTCGTCGATGGTACTCGATCTTTATTGCGGTTCTCGATCACTATAAACAGTATTCCATAAACAATCAGCATAATTGCTACGGTTTGATAATTAAATAAATGTTCCGTCAACCAATCATCAAATAAAAATCCCAAAACTGCAGCTGGAATGACCCCAACCACTACTTTATACCAAATAGACATCGTATCTTTTTTCTCTTGCGCAGATTTGCTAGGAGCAAATGGGTTCAATTTATGAAAAAAGATAAGAACAACTGCTAATATAGCTCCTAATTGAATCACAACTAAAAACATTTCCATAAACGCAGCAGAAGCATTAAGCTTGATAAATTCATCCACTAAAATCATATGACCTGTACTACTAATGGGCAACCATTCTGTAATACCTTCGACAATACCTAAAAATACGGCTTTTAAAAGTTCGACTAGAATACTAATCTACTCCTTTCCATTCAAAAAAATTGCATAGCAAGGATTAGTATAACGAATTTTAAAAAAGTAATCCATAAAATCACAGAAAATTAATATTTTTTAAGTCGTTTTGACATAAAACTAGGAATAGTAAAAAGCTGGGATCACCTAATCCCAGCTTTTAGTTAGTCCAGCTTCAAAAAGGAGCTATTGATTCATTAAAGTTCATTTGACGAAGAGAGTTTACGATTTGAAAGGACCAGGGCACCTAATCCGGTTAAAATAACGATTAACCCGATGATGAAACGGATAAAAGGCATCAATCCAATGAGTTCTAAAAGAAGTACGCCAAGGAGAATAAGCCAAATCTCGTTTTTTAACTTGTGCCATTTGAAAGTATTCACTAACCAAAATCCTATGAAAACAGCTGTAACGATGTGAGAAAGGTACACTAATATGGTGTAAGTGACAATAAGGATGAGTCCGAATGGTATTCCAATAATAGTCAACATGGACAAAATGGCGGCTATAGGAGTTAGGATCATTGTTACTAAGCCGATAGCAATTGTTTTAAGTGGGGCTGTAGAAATGGATTGGATAGGGTGCATCCAGAAATTTGGACGCCATAACTTGATCATAAACCAGACGATTAAAGTACTGAGGACACTCCAAAGAAACCCAATCAGGACCTTTACTGCTCTTGCCATTGGACGAGTAGAGCGGTTAGACATTGTTTGAGTGGATTCTTCCCAATCAGTCGTTCCATTGATTGTTGCAGTTGAATTTACAACGGCTGCATTAGGGCTTTCATAATGCAGATTTCCATCGATCACTGCAGATGACTGTAAAGTTAATTGTTGGATATCTAAATAAGCATTTCCAGCTACAGATCCATTTAAGGTAAAGCGCTGCCCCCCTCCATATAAGTGACGAGAAATCGTCCCTTCCTGCATTAGCGATGCTGCTGCAACAAAAAGATCTCTTACAATCTGAGCTTGAGAATCTATAATAATGTTTGCGCCCACTAGAAAAACATCCTGTCTGCTTTGAGCGGTGATAGTGATATTTTGACCAGTAGCATAAATATTGCCGGTTACTTCACCATTGATAAAAATAGTTTGAGCTACGACAAATAGCGAACCATTAATCGTTCCATTGATATGGACTTCTTCACCGACAGCAAAGGTCGTCCCTTCTACAGTACCATCAATTTGGACATCATCACCAGAGAAGAAACCAGGACCATCTAATGTTTCACTTTGATCTAATAGTTCAGTTGAATTCCCTGCACCATTCATATTTTGTGCTAACACATGTAAAGAGAAAAAAGGAAGGGTTATAAAAATCAGAGACAGTAGATAAAACAGACGCAAGGAAATCCGGCGAGAATACCTGCTCTTTTTCATGTTACACCTCCAATTGAATCTAACAATTATCGATCGCTTGGTAGTGAGTGAGCCTGTTTCTTGTAGGTGGAGTAGTTAAAGAGAGAGAAAAGGAAATTAAAGAGGGAAAGACACGGATGCCTGAGCTTTATTTGGATTGTAAGCCTTACTTTTCACCACTATATTACCACTATTCTAAAGAAGGGAGAAACAACAGGTTTGTCAGTTGCATCACCCTCAATACTTTGCACGATTACTGACAAGAAGACATTGATAAGAAACCGGTTTTTTGCTATACTGTATACTGTTGGAAGCACTTAAATACTTAATTTTGAAGAAAACTGGTGAGAGTAAGATGTTTGAAACAAAAGAAGTTGTTCCTGATAAACGAAAGAAATGGCTCTATAATTTATTGATGATCTATTTAATTGCTGGACCAGTAATTTACTTTGGATCTTTACTGCTGCTCAATATTGGAAGCGGGCAAAGTTATGAAGAACTGCTCAGTGAAAATTTAGGAGTTGCCCTTACTATACTGAAGTTAGGTATCAATTTGATTTTAGCTTATGTGTTGTACGCTACACAGATTTCTGAACGTAAAAAAGGTGGAGTCGCAGACAGCGTATTAAAATTGACTATGCCTCAACAGTTCATAACAGGTAATATCATCGGTGTGATTCTCTCTTTTTTAGCTTTCAATGAACTAACCGATAATCCTTTGATCACAGAGGACGAGATGAGAGCAAAAAAACCTATCAGAGATGAAAATAAAAAAGGCGTAATCATTCTCTTGATTGTACTAAATGTGTTATCATTAGGTATAGCATATGCCAGTTGGCGCATGAGTTAAAATGCATTATAAAAAAAGAAAGCAGGGATTTAAATGGGATTATTTGATTTCTTAAAAGGTAAAGATAACAGTTCAAAACAAGAAACGAAAGAAGCAAAAGTTTACGCACCAGTAAATGGAAAGTTAATCTCCATTGAAGAAGTGGCTGATCCAGTATTCTCACAAAAAATGATGGGAGACGGATTTGCAGTTATCCCAACTGATGGAGATATTTATTCTCCTGTTGACGGTAAAGTAATGAGCGTTTTTCCTACGAAACATGCTGTTGGAATCGCCATGGAAAACGGAGTTGAAGTTCTAGTTCACATGGGATTAGATACAGTGGAATTAGATGGGAAACCATTTACAACTACAGTAACAGAAGGACAAGAAGTAACAAGCAGCACTAAAATTTCTACTGTCGATTTACAAGCCTTAGCAGCTGCAGAGAAAGATAGTGCTATGGTAGTTGTCTTTACGAACATGGATCAAGTAAATGCTTTTGATATGATCGACTCAGGTGCAACAGTTTCTGCATCAGGAGATATCGGTTCTGTAACGGCAAAATAAATCATCTGAATCACAAAAAAAGGAAGACAGTGAGTTATAAAAACTCATTGTCTTCCTTTTTTTATTGTAATGGGCGCTCTAATTGGAATTCTTCATCTAAAGTAGCGTAATTGCTTCCAGCCAGTCGGGCAACAGGATTCAATTTGTCTGTTAGAATGTAATGATTTGAAGTATCCACTACTGTTTCATCAAAGAAAAAGTCAGTGACGCGAATGATAAATAAGTCAGATACCACTGAACCTTCTTCGTCAGTCACCGGCACATATTGATGCACTTTACCTTCAAAACGGATTTTAGCTTCTTTGATGGCGGGCACACTGACGGTTTTACTATCTACTAATGTTAAATTTGTTCGATCGATTTCACTTTCATGAGGCAGCAGCGGAGCAGAAGTTTTATTCATTTCTTCTACCAAGGGCAAATCAACAATGTGGATTACGGCTTCTTTCCGTTGCAGCATGTTGCGCGCCGAATCTTTGATCTCGCCATCTTTTCTTAAAATAGCTACTGTGATCAAAGGCAAATCATTTGATGCAGCACTAAAGAAACTGAATGGCGCAGCATTAACTACCGTGCCGTCCTTGGATAAAGAGGTTACCCAGGCGATAGGACGTGGGATGATACTGCCGCTGATAAACTTGTATTGTTGTTTTTTAGTTAATTCTTCAGAATTGTAATGAATCAAAGTATCACTTCCTTTTCATTTTCATGTGTGAATAGAGAGAGGAGTAAAATTCCTCGCAGATGGAAATACAAAAAATAAATATTCGTCCACTTTACCGTGAAAGAGGACGAATACTTACTGAACTTTTGGTACTGTGGACGGATCTTTCGCTTCAGCAAAAGATTATTTGTTGAAAATAGAATAGACTTTCTGTCGGAGCTAAGCGAGACACTCCACACACTTTAGTAGAACTACAAGGCCTAGTAATTTTGTAAAAAAAGATAAAATTTGATTGGGGTAAAAAGAACCTCATTCAAACTTCCCTATTTTCTTGTCGTGTCTACCAAGCGACCTCCGCATCCTTCAGTCCAGTTGCAGTCGCTTGACTCTCGGTAAAATCATTCTCTTTTTTGAGGACAAAAAGCGTCCTCTAAAAAGAGAATAGATTTTCCTGTCGAGTCAGAGCAGCGACTTCCACATGCTTAATTAAAGTATTCTTTTTCGAATGTTTTGGTGCTTCTTACTGTGTCGATTGGGCGTACTAGTTTTTCGATTTCTTCGCGGTTGTTTCTGAATTTAGGAGGTAATGCTAATGTTTCTCCTAAAATTTCTAATGATTCTTCATCATCCACGAATCCTGGTTCGTCAGTCGCTAATTCGAATAGAACTCCAGGGTAGATATTTGTATACGTTGATTCAAAGTAGAAGCGGTCTACATAACCTGAATTTGGCAAGTTGAAACTTTGCATACGTTCTGTCCAAGCGTCTAACATGTCGCGATCTTTTACACGGAAGGCCACGTGATGAACGCTACCGTATCCTTGTTGAGTGCGGGGTAGAATCGTACTTGGTTCTACAATGATTTGAGCGCCATTTCCGCCGAATTCGCCAACTTCAAACTGGTGGTATTGTCCTTCTTGAGCGATTTCTTTAAAGAACATTACTTTTTCAAGAACTTCTTTCATATAGGTAAAGTTAGAAACTCTAAAGAAGATAGGACCTAACCCGGTAATTCCGTATTCATTTGGAACAGGGCCTTTTTGCCAAGGAGTTCCTGAACCGATTCCGTTGTCGTTTTCATCAGAAATCAATGAATATTGTTGTTCATCAAAATCTTCAAACCATAAAACTTTCACGCCAAACATTTCTTTGATTTCATCGTATTTCACATTGTAATGATCGAAACGTTTTACCCAGTAATCTAAAGCTTCATCGCTGGGGACACGTAAAGATGTGCGGGAAATAGTATCTGTACCTTTAGAGCCTTTTGGAATTCCTGGGAAATCGAAAAAGGTCATATCTGTACCTGCAGTACCTTTATCGTCTGCAAAAAATAAGTGATACGTTTGAATATCGTCTTGATTGACTGTTTTTTTCACTAAACGCATACCTAATACGTTTGTAAAAAATGCATAGTTTTTTTCGGCGCTACTTGTAATAGCTGTGACGTGATGGATGCCATGAAATTGTTCCATGTTAAAATTCCTCCAATTGAGCTTCGATTTCAGCTCGTTTATTTTCTAAAAAGCTTGGTAAAGCTAGTGTTGTTGCTAATGATTCAAGGGATTCATCTATTGTAAATCCTGGTCCTTTAGTGGCGATTTCAATTCTTAGACCATTTGGATCGGTGACATATAAGCTCTTGAAATAGTCTCGATCTAGATACAATTCAATCGGTAAATTCATGTCTAAGGCTTTTTGATGTAATGTCTCCAAATCTTCAACGGTGTTTACACTATAAGCAATGTGATCCATTGACCCATGTCCCAAACGCGACTTGTTGGTATTGTTAGAAGCTTCTACAGTTGTTGTGAATTGATTGGAAGGATTATAGACATAATTACATCCGACTTCTCGTTGTAACCCTAAGAAGGAAGTCAAAAAGTCTAAAGTTGCTTCAGGATTTACTACACGAATCAAAACTTCACTTAATCCGATGATCTGCATTTCTCTAGGGATAGAAGAATGAGAAACAGCATTATCAGCAGTAATCACACTTTCGGATTCTCTCAAGGCAAGAGGCATACCATCCTCATCTTTAAAGAAGAGAGAGGCCTTATCGAATGAGTGCTCAATAGATACTTCATGTTTTGCCAAACGATCTTTCCAGAAGGATAAACTGCCTTTTGGTATGTCTAATGTGATAGTGGAAAAATAATTGTCTTCGTTATAAGCTCTTCCAGAATTCTTAAGTTCAAAAAAGGTTAACTGAGTACCGGGATTAGCGTTGTAATCTCCGTAGAATAAATGTCTCATAGCTGTATTTTGTTGATTAACGGTATTTTTTACAAATCGCAAGCCTAATAAATCTACATAGAATGCATGATTTTTTTTGGATGATTTGGTAATCGCTGAGATATGATGAATGCCAGTAATCAAGATAATTCTCCTTTCAAAAACACAATCGAACTTAACGACAAATGAAGTATAGCATAATCAAAAACATACTTACAATAAATAAGTTTAAATTAGAGATATTCTATTTAGTAATGTTCAAAAAATGTTCATATATTAAAGGGGAATATACAAAGAAAAGAACTAATCAAGCTTTTCAGCAAAATTAGTTCTTTTTAAGGTTATTCCTTTAAGCAAATGTTACGCCAACAACTTCAGGAGCGTAAATGTCTTTTTCAAGCAACGTTAATTTACCAGTTTCGCTGTTTCGTTCAAATAAAGTCAAGTTGTCAGAATCTTGATGTCCGACGACTACGAATTGATTGGTTGGGTCTAAATTAAAATCACGCGGCGTTTTTCCTTCTGTAGGAACATACTCTACGATTTCCAAAGTGCCGTCATTTGGCGACACAGCAAAAACAGCAATAGAATCATGTCCACGATTCGAAGCATACACAAATTTTCCATCGTTAGAAATACGGATAGCTGCTCCCCATTTGAATTCTTCTCGATCTTCAGGAACACTGGAGATTGTTTGAATATGTTCAAAAGACCCATTTGAACTATCGTAATCCAATACGACTACTTCACTGCTCAATTCTCCAAATCCATAAGCTTTAGTGCCATCTTGAGAGAAGATGATGTGACGCGGACCAGTACCAGGCTTGGTATGATAGCGGCTGACTTCTGTTAATTCACCTTCGTCACTGATTGAGTAAGTGTAGATCTCATCTGTTCCTAAATCACAAGCAACAACGAATTTTTTATCCGGTGTTAGATCGATAAAATGAGCATGAGGACCATCTTGATTTTCGTGAACACCAGAACCTTCATGCTGAACTCTGTCTGCCAGAGAAATAGAGCCATCTTTGGATGTGCGGTAAACGGATAACGTTCCGTTTCCGTAATGCGCGGCATAAACCAATGAACGTTCTTTATCATATGAAACGTAGCAAGGAGATGCAGTATCGTCAGTAGCAGCGGATACTCTTTCTAGAATACCATCGTTTGCAACTTTGAACATACCGACACCATTTCCGCTATCTTCTCTTAAAATTCCATATAAATATGAATTGTCATCATTTAAAGCAAGATAAGTAGGGTTTCCAGCCTCTGCCAACAACTTCAACTGTCCTAATGTTTTAGTTTCTGTATCTAAGATGATTTCATAGATCCCTTTACTTTCCTTTTTTGTATAAGTACCTAAATAAATGGTTTCTTTCATTGATAATCCTCCTATTAACTTACATTTCACATACAAAATCAGTATAGCATAAAACTAAGAAAACGGAATCAAAAACAGTTTAAGAAATCAGAACGTGGAGAAAACAGTCTGATTTTCGTAGACGACACTTTTCCCATTTAGCTGAGTGTCTTTTTCCACCTGTAATGATCGGTTCTGTAAGCATAATTTCAACAAAATACCCAAAAACTGAAATTTCGATTTCAGTTTTTGGGTATTCTTCGTTTTACTGTAATAATTCAGTGACAGCCTTGAAGATGCGTTCGCTAGAATGTGTATCTGGGTAATACAGCAAAGCATCTGCTTTTTGACGGTTTTTACGAGATTGTTTGAAATCCTGTTCTGCAAGCTGCTGCATCAAATAAAGCAAGCTGTTTTGTGAAGTAGCTATTTCTCCAGGCAATTCATTCAAATAAGCTTGACGCAGAAAAGCCGACTCTGTATTTTTTTTGAACGGTAATTCTGGTTGATAAAATAAGACTGGAATACCAATAAAACTAGCATCAAAAGCGAGTGGATGTTGATCTGTAATAAAGATCCTGCTTGATTTCAATAAGTCCAAGGTATCCATTTGACTTTGCAAAACAACCTCGCAATTCAACTGTTGAAATTTACCCGTAAAATCTTTCATAGCATCTGGCAGTGCGATGACAGGAGTAAGATAGTGTCTGTCAACAAAATCCATAAACTCAGATTGTTGTACTAGAGTAAGCAGAGCTGCAGCTGTTTCGCCTATAAGTTCTTTTTGACCGTATTTTCCAATGGGAAATTCTTGTGGGCAAATCACTACATTAGAAGCTATCTCTAAAGAAGAGCTTTTGCTTAACAATGCGTCAAACCGAGCTAACCCAGTTAATCGAATACTATTTTCTGGATAACCGAGTGTCTGTTGCAAATAGCGTTCCTCTATTTTGGAACTGGCTAAAACTAAGTCTGTTCGGAAATTTTTAGTGCTGTATCCTAAAGTTTCACTGACATCTTCTAGACCAAGGACATTTTTTTGTAAAAGTACTTTTTTAGCACGAATAAAATCTAGCTGCAATGGGCTGCGTGAAGGATACAAGTCATAAGGAGAGTCTGTAAATAATAAGACCTGTGCCGCCAACAATGTGTCAATGTAGGCTTTAGATTTAAATTCTATTAAATGCTCAGCATCGTAAGCATAAGCTTTTTCATAATCTGGAGAGTGGATGTCCAGTACATAGTACACCGCTTGATCAGGATGATTTTCTCTCAGATAGCAGAAGAACGCCCAGCCGTTATTTTTAGCTTGCATTGGTTTTTCACCAATCACCCAAATGTTTTTCTTTTGATTGATTGGCGACTTGACTAATGAGAGCGGCGCTATTTCCTTATAGTAAGCGTAAATATCTTTCTTGTATTTGGTGAAAGCGAAAGATAAGGCTTGCTGAGAGCCTTGGAGTTTTAGTGCCCAGATAAAAGTAGTTCTGCCATAAGAGATGGCGAGATCTTTGTAAATATTTTTAGGAAGAGTGACGCCTTGAGTGGTCAGCGGAATGCTCACTGGGCTGTAAAGACCGTTTAGATACAACTCAAGATAAAGATCGAAGTCTTCATCGTCAAATTTTTCAATCAACAGCTTTCGTACAAAAGTTTGCATATTTAGAGAAAAAGAGTACTGGTAATGATTTAAATGAGTGCTTTTTTCTTGTTTTTCTAAAGTGTGATTAGTTGAAAAGGGGTATTCTTTCCCAGAACGTTTTCCAACTAAAACAACACCTACCTGATTGAGCGTAAAAGCTTTTAAAGCCAGCTTTCCAGTAACAGCAAATTCTGTTTTAGCTAATTTGATGATGTCCAATTCATGATGAGCAAAATATTGACTGCTCGGAACAGGGATATTTAATGCGATGCTAAAGACTTCATCTGTTTCTGTGAAGTACGGAATAAAGACTTGTTTTCGATAGATCGTTTGGCTTAGTCCAAAAGCATCAAATTGATCAAAAAGGGACAAAGCTAAAGGAAAGTCTTGTTCAAATCTTTCTTCGTCAACTTTCCAGCTTAAGGTAAAATAAAAACGAATAGTTTCATTCATAGCTGATTCACTGACCGGAGCCAATAGTTCTGCTAAGGGAAGCAGCAGACGATAAGTATTCTGTTGGGTTTTTGTTGCTTCATATACAACTGTTTTATCAGACGAATTGTAATGAGCGGAAAAATTTTCAAATGCATAGGTTAATTTATTCGAAAGAGACATAGTAATTTCATAAGCTTCTTCTTCTGTACGAACAGAAAAAGTAGGGTGTTTGATGTTTTGAAAAATCGGTAAATTTTTGGATTGGTTTGTTTCGTGCTGCGGATTATCTTGAGACATCTTTATACCTCCAGTAACTCAAATATTCTTCACTTTATCATACCAGTCTAGATTAATAGTTACAAACGGATTCATGCAAGTTTAAGGGTTAAATTTGAAAGAATAAAGATTTATACAGAAATTAAAAAAATAATACAGCTTCTTTAGTAAAGAAGTTGGGAATATGCTAAAATTGAACTATCAATATAGTAGATGGAAAGCGAAAGGATGAAGTGTATGTTAGTAACTAAAATTACCGCTATTGGTGAAAGTGCCATCAGTCAAAAAGATCCGCTGATTATTTTATTTGGGGAGCAGGCAACGGAGGAATTACGGAAAGTATCTGTGATTCAAAGTGCTATTTCAAGCGAACAACCTGTTTCATTAAAACCAGAAGGAAAGATCTTATTTGGAGATCAGGAATATACGATCTTGTATGTTGGTACTTTGGCGAATGAGAATTTAAATTCAATTGGGCATGTTACATTAAATTTTGCTCAACCACCTGAAGCAAAAGAAAATCGTATTGAGAATGGAGTATATCTAAGTCCTTTTGAACTGCCCGAATTAATCATTGGGTCAAAGATCACTTACGCTGAATAGAATACAGTCAAAAATTTAGAAGTTGAGCTAGAGAGGATGATTGACTGTTGAAAAGAGAACCTAATATAGAAAATAATAAGGTTACGGTGAATTGGTTTAAGAGATGGTTTTTAAGCAACAAAGTAGTCGCTATTTTATTGGTCCTTTTATTGATTTTAATAAATATATTTGTTTTTAGTAAAGTTTCTTATGTGCTGGATCCGCTAAAAGGATTTTTTGAGATTGTGGGATTGCCGGTAATTTTTTCGGTGATTTTGTATTACTTATTAAATCCAGTGATTGATTGGCTGGAGGCTAAAAAAATCCCTCGTGTTTATGGCATTACCATTGTTTTCTTGGTTATCTTAGGATTGCTCATATGGGGAGTCACTACCCTCATTCCTCTGATTCGAAATCAGCTGTCTAGTTTAGTAACCAATTGGCCAGACTATTGGAACAACATCACTCTGCAAATAGAAGGGCTGATTCGAAGTGAAGAATTCTCACAAATTCAGAATCAATTCCAAGAGTTTAACGAGAATCTTATGAATACCTTATCTGCACAAGCAAACGTGGTATTGGATTCCACCTTCTCAGGGATAGGCAGTGTTGTAGGGACTATCACAAGTATTGTCATTGCTATTTTTACGATGCCGTTTATTCTATTTTATCTCTTAAAAGATGGAAAAAAAATCCCTGTGTATTTATTGAAATTTGTACCTACAAAAATTCGGACCAAAACGTACCGGGTGATGACTGAAATGAACCTTCAAATCAGCCAGTATGTTAGGGGCCAGCTGCTGGTAGCTCTATGTGTCAGCATTATGTTCTGGGCAGGGTTTGCTATTATTGGTTTGGAGTTCGCAGCTACTTTGGGAATCATAGCCGGATTTTTAAACATCATACCTTATTTAGGATCGTTCGTAGCTACAGTACCGGCTTTAGTAGTAGCTTTAGTGGATTCTCCCAGCATGTTGGTAAAAGTACTGATTGTTTTTGCGATTGAACAGATTATTGAAGGACGTGTAATCTCACCGCAAATTTTGGGTTCTAATCTAAAGATGCACCCGATCACAATCATTTTTGTTCTGTTGACCGGGGGGAAATTATTCGGAGTTGTAGGTGTTTTATTTGGTATTCCAGGTTATGCGATTTTGAAAATTATTGTGGTCCATATTTTTCAGTGGTACCATGATTACTCCAGTTTATACGAAAATGAAGACAGTTATCGTCCTGCAGATATTATCCGACGGGAAACGATTCAAAATAAGGAAACTGAAGAATCCTAATAAAAAAATGTTCTTCATTTTCTAACATGGGTAAAGAAACTTCCTCCGGCCTAGGGGGTTGCTTATGGAACACCTTGAGCCGAAACCCACGTCTCAAGGCTTGCGAGCGTTGCCGAAGCCGTTGGAGTGATAACGACGTACGGATATGGTATGCGTAGCGGAGAACAAACTCCGAGTAAAAGCTTCAGCTTTTACTCGGGATTAATTCCCATTGCATCCTTATTCATGGTTATAAGCAACCCCATACTCCTATAGAAATTTCTGAGAATGTGTTTCTAATAGGGTAAGAGTTAAAAAGAAGTATATTTTTTACTTACCAATGTCTAATAGCGTAGAACCAAAAAAATTATGTAAACACGCATCGTAAAAGGTGCGTGCTTTTTTATTGCAACGTGACAAGTTGTCATATATAATGGTTGGATGCTGTATGAGAGTAGGATAAGAATATAGGAAGAAAGGAGCTTTTGATGTGCCTACTAAAACATTTTTTAATCTAAGCGATGAAAAAAGAGAGCGACTGATAGTTGCTGCAACGAAAGAATTTTCAGAAAAATCGTTGAATGAAGCTTCTATTAATACGATTATCAAAAACGCCGCCATTTCTAGAGGAAGTTTTTATCAATACTTTGAAAACAAAGAAGATTTGTATTTTTATATTGTGAAAACAATCGAGTCTGATACGAAAGAACTTTTGAAAAGAGAGTTTGAAAAAGCGGACGGTGATTTGTTTATTGGTTTTCGTAATTATTTTCCGCAATTATTGACCAGAATGATGGAAGAATCACATACAAATTTTTACAAACAGTTATTTTTGCATATGGATTATCGGGCGACCAAAGAAGTGGCTCCAGAAGACTTCTCTAGTAGTGAAGAAGATTTCACAGAAACAAACCAAAGCGTTTGTAGTCTGATAAACACGGATCTATTACACGTTGATTCGATACAAGAATTAAACAAGTTACTGCGCTTGGTTCTTTCGATCATGATGCACGAAATCATAGAAGGATTTGCAAGAGACTATTCGCAAGAAAAAATCAGAATCAATTTTTGCCAAAAGTTAAACTGGCTGGAATTTGGAGCTAAAAAGCCAAAAACGGATGCGGAGGAAATAAATAGTGTTAAAATTAGCCAAAAAAATGAATAAATGGTCAATAGCTGCTGCTGTAGTTTTTATGATCATCCAAGTTTTAGGAGATTTAATTCTTCCAACTTTAACGGCAGATATTATTGACAACGGAGTAGCCAATGGAGACGTTGATTATATTCTGAATGTTGGATTAAAAATGATCTTTATGTCGCTTATCGCTATTGCGGGTGCTGTAGCCAATGTTTTTGTAGCTGCTAGAGAATCACAAGGATTAGGTAAAAAAATACGAAATGAGGTATTTCGTAAAGTAACTCATTTCTCAAATGATGAACTGGATGAAGTGGGAACGGCTTCTTTGATTACCAGAACCACGAATGATGTTGTTCAGGTACAAATGGTTGTTCTGATGATGTTGCGGTTGATGATTATGGCTCCTATTATGATGGTTGGAGCAGGATTTTTTGCGTTCACTCGTGAGCCGCAATTAGCGAGAGCCTTTTTGATTTCAATCCCTTTACTAGCTGTTTTGATTGCGGTTATCATGCATTTTGCAGTGCCTTACTTCAAATCTATGCAACGAAAAACAGATAAATTAAACTTGGTTTTTCGAGAAGGTTTAACAGGCGTTCGTGTTGTTAGAGCGTTTAGAAAAGACAAGCATGAGCAAAACCGATTTGATGAAGCCAATAAAGATTATGCAGATACAGCTATTAAAGCCTTTACTTACATGGCTTTTTTAATGCCTGCAATGACCGTGGTTGTCAGTATTACCAATATTATGATCATATGGTTTGGTGGAGATTTAATCAGTACTGGACAAATGGAAGTTGGAAATTTGGTTACATTTATGACCTATGCTATGCAGATTTTGATCAGTGTGATGCAAGTGGCTTTTATCTTCATGTTTATTCCTCGTGGGCAAGTTTCGGCAGCTCGGATCAATGAAGTATTGGAATTAAAAAGTACGATAAAAGATCCATCTGCAGCTAAATCAGTTGCTGAACAAAAAGAAATTTCATTTGAATTTGATCATGTCAGTTTCCGTTACACTGGGGCTGAAAAATCAGCTTTAGAAGACATTGATTTTAAAGTTGAAAAAGGCGAGACCATTGCGATTATCGGAGGTACGGGTTCAGGTAAATCTACTTTGGCTAATTTGATCCCTCGTTTTTACGATGTGGAATCTGGAAGTATAAAAATCAACGGTACAGATATTAGAGATTTCACCCAACATGATCTGCGGACGTTGATGGGGTATGCCCCTCAAAAGGCAGTGCTGTTCACTGGTACTATCCGTGAAAATATGCAGTACGGAAAACCAGAGGCTACGGATGAAGAAATATGGCATGCCTTGGAGATCGCCCAAGCAAAAGATTTTGTGGGAAAAATGCCCAAAGGATTGGATGCACAGGTTGAACAAGGTGGAGGAAACTTCTCGGGAGGTCAACGTCAACGGTTGAGTATTGCTCGCGCACTAGTTTCTAAAGCAGATATTTTATTGTTCGATGATTCTTTCTCTGCATTAGATTTTAAAACAGATGCCGTTTTAAGAGCTGCACTTAAAAAAGAAACCATTGAATCAGTAGTGATCATTATAGCGCAACGAATCAGCAGTGTTGTTGATGCGGACCTTATTATTGTTCTGGATGAAGGGAAAATGGTTGGCAAAGGAACCCATGAACAATTAAAAGAAACGAACCCAACCTATCAAGAAATTATGGAATCTCAAATGAGGGGAGAAGATATATAATGGAAAACAGCAAGAGCAACAAAGAACGATTGAATCCCAGAAAAGCAAAGCATTTCTGGGGAACCTTGAGACGTTTAACGACTTATATGTCTACTCGTATTTGGGGAGTGATACTAGTACTCGTCTTAACTATTGCAGCGACTATTTTTACCACTCTGACGCCTAAAATTTTAGGTCAAGCCACCACTGAGATATTCAGAGGTTACCAAGAGGGGATGGCTCTAAGAGCTGCTGGTCAGACGGTTGATGTATTGCCGATTGATTTTGAATTGATTATGCAAATTCTGTTGACCGTTTTTGTCTTGTATATATCTGCCGGGCTGTTCAGATATTTCCAACAATTCACTATGGCTCGTATTGGCCAACGAACGGTATATGATTTGCGAAAAGATTTAAAAGCCAAAATGAGTCGTATGCCGATCAGTTACTATGATACACATTCAAATGGAGATATCATGTCTCGGGCTGTAAACGATATGGACCAAATTGCCAATACTTTACAACAATCGCTGACTCAATTCGTTCAAAGTATTGTTCAATTTGTAGCTGTACTCGTCATGATGTTGAGTATCAGTCTACAGTTGACTATTGTCTCCTTTATTATCGTAGTATTGAGTGCTGTTTTTGTGTCGGTCATTGCACCGAGAGCCCAAAAAATGTTTGCTAAACAACAAAAAGAATTGGGTATTTTAAATGATCAAGTAGAAGAGATTTATTCAGGACATGCGGTTGTAAAAATTTACAATCATGAAGAATCGGAAATTGAAAAATTTGAAAAGCAAAATGAGTCTTACTATGAGGCCTCTTGGAAAGCTCAATTTTTAACGGGACTTATGATGCCGTTGATTTCATTTGCTCGTAATATCGGGTATTTGGCTGTAGCGGTACTAGGTGGGATCAATGTTGCGAATGGGGCGATGACATTAGGTAATGTTCAAGCTTTCTTACAATACGTGAACCAATTCTCACAGCCGATGAGAGATATCGCTAATTTATCGAACACTATTCAAGCGACAGTTGCTTCTGCTGAACGTGTTTTTGAGGTGCTAGATGAACCGGAAATGGATTTGGAACACTCTAATATTAAACCGTTGCAAGATTCTCCTTACAAAATCCAATTTGAGCATGTTCAGTTTGGTTATGGTGGTCCTAATGAGCCATTATTGATGAATGACTTTAACTTAGACGTTAAAGAAGGCGAAATGATAGCCGTTGTGGGTCCTACAGGTGCAGGCAAATCAACATTGATTAATTTGTTGGAGCGTTTTTATGATATCAAAGGCGGAAGCATTAAGTTAAATGGTGTAGATACGAGAGATATTACAAGAGAAGAATTGCGTTCGCATTTTGCGATGGTTCTTCAAGATACTTGGTTGTTTAATGGGACTATTTTGGAAAATCTTCGATATGGTAGTGAAGAATATGCCGATTCTGAGGAAAAGATATTTGAAGCAGCAAAAGCAGCTCACGTAGATGATTTTGTACGTAAGCTGCCTCATGGATACGACACGATTTTGAATGAAGAAGCCAGTAATATCTCTCAAGGCCAACGTCAGTTGATCACCATCGCACGCGCATTTTTTGCAGATCCTGAAATTTTGATTCTTGATGAAGCTACTTCCAGTGTCGATACACGTACGGAAGTTTTGATCCAACGTGCAATGGCAAAACTGCTGAAAGGAAGAACCAGTTTTGTAATCGCTCATCGATTGTCTACAATTCGTGATGCCGATAAAATCATCGTCATGGATCAAGGTGACGTGATCGAAACAGGAAATCATGATGAATTGATGGAGAAAAATGGATTTTACGCTGATCTTTACAATGCACAGTTTGCAAACTCTGCACCAGCTTAAGCTATAAGATAAGGCTCTTCCTCTTCTAACGTTGGTAAAGAAATTTCCTCCGGCCTATGGGTTGCTTATGGAACGCCATGGGAACGCCTTGATCCAAAAACCGCGTTTCAAGACTTACAAGCGTTGCCGAAGCCGTTGGAGCGCTAGCGACGTACGGATATGGTATGCGCAGCACAGCGGAGAACAAACTCCGAGTAAAAGTTGAAGCTTAACTCGAGATAATTCTTATTGCATCCTTTTCATGGCTATAAGCATCCCCATATTCCTCCAGAAATTTTTAGAACTGAGTTTCTAATAGAGTTAGAATTAAAAAGAAGTGTATTTTCTACTTACCAACGTCAAATGTTGTAGAACCTAAGATAAACTAAACAAAAACAAGAGCTTAGTCGTTTTTTTGGCTAAGCTCTTGTTTTTGTTTTACCTACTTTTCCATCTTGTATCCGACTATTTCCATACCACACATTTTTCCTTGGTCTTCATAAGTTTGTTGAGTGTGAAAATCTTCTAATTTAATGTAAATAGAATTAGAAAAACCTTCTTTGATTGGAAGAGACATTGATCCTTTTTTGGGGGCGATTAGTTCACCAAATTGAGAAGGTTGAGCGCTAATAGTCAGCCGAGCATGAGTATTCTCCAAAACAATTTTAATTTTTTGAGAAGTTAACTGCTCGATGGACATTTTGCTTCTATTATAAGTGGCAAACCTATATTCCCTTTGATGAACCAGTAGATTACAAATAAAACCTTCGAAAACAGCCTTCATAAATGGGATATCTGCTACAGAGAAAAACAAACTAGTCTCTGTATTTGTAAAGGTATTGCTTTGAAGCCAGAGATATTGTTTAGGAAAAGAAGTTCCCCAATCTTTTTCTATATATCCTGTCCCTTCTGTAAAATCAATTAAGCGGTGATTGATTTTGACATAACCGCTTAAATGGTGCTTCATACTAATAACTCCATGATAACATTCCATAAATGGAACATAAGAGAATGGACCCATAATAGTTGGATTTAAGGTGGATTTCTTAATAGGGTATAAATGAGCTAACCTAAAAGACCCTTTGATGGTCAGTCCTTCTTTTTTTAACAATACAGAAACCTTGTCTTCGCTAAAAGTATTGGGACCGATTTGAACTTGAAATGGTTTATCTCGAGAAATAAATTGATCAAGAGGGTAACGAAAATAGTCTGTTTTTATAAGAGGATGATTCTCTTTATCTTTTGTCACTGAAATGTATTGAACAAAACAATGTTTGTCATTATCATTTAAACTGATACCTGGAATAAAACTGATTAGTTCATTTTCGTCTTTAGTGACTTGTTTAAAATACCAGCCTTCAAAGTAGTGCTTTTTGTCTAAATTTCCTTGAAATAAAATAGGATTCATTGTTTTAAACATCTATACACCTCCAAACCATTGTCAATAGAAGACAACGTGACTTTTATTTAGTATAGCGTTTATTCCACTAAAAAGTCGATTTGAAAGCTCAGAGAGTCAGATGCAGGGTTAAACGAAATTAATTTATTTTCTCTCATTTAATATTGACTCAGACATGAATATCTTAAGGAAACTAAAGGCTTCTGGTTACCAAAATTCTTGCAAATTATGCTACGATAATAGATGATGAAATAAACTGAAGAGAGGTGCAAAGAGATGAGCAATGTAAAAAGACTTACCCAAGAAAATTTTGAAGAAGCCTACGATTTGGCTGCGTATGCATTTAATTTTGATCCAGACAGTACTTCGAAAGAAAAATTTCGTTCTTTTTTTGATGCAGCGGATACATTTGGGACTTTTCACGATGAAGAGTTAAGCAGTCAACTGCAGGTTCTGCCTTTGGAAATTTATCTTCATGGAGCAGTCTTGTCTATGGGCGGAATTGGTTTTGTTTCCAGCTATCCTGAGACAAGAGGGATGGGAAGTATCAAAAAACTATTTGTAGAAGTTTTAAATGACATGAAGACTAAAGGGATGGTTCTCTCTTATCTTGATCCTTTTTCATACCCTTTTTATCGAAAGTTTGGTTACGAGGTCGCTTTCAATGAAGTCAGATATGAAATAGCTGCTGCAAACTTGCCTAGAACAGAAACGTATGAAGGCAGTGTCACACGAGCAAAATGGAATACAGCTAAAGAACAACTGAAAAAAATATACCAAGATAAATATGCTGAAACGATTGGACCAATCAAACGATCAGACTGGAGTTGGGAGCGTAAAGTTGAACAGCATAAAATGCAAAAAATAGCTTTTTATGAAGATGCTGCCAATCAGCCAAAAGGGTATGTCATCTACCATTTTAATACAGCAGAACAGAATCAATTTGTTATTGATGAAATGATTTATTTAGATCAAGAAGCATTTGTTGGATTATGGCAGTTCATAGGCTCACATCAAACATCGTTTGAAAAATTTGTTTACCTAGCGGGTGAAGAGGAATATATTGCGGATATGTTCCCTGAGTTAACAATTAAAAAAGAAGTAAAACCCTTTATGATGGCTCGCATAATCAACATTGAATCCTTTTTGCTGCAATATCCTTTTAAAGAAAAAGCCCAAACCACTCTTTATTTGAGAGTGAAGGACGAAGTGGCCGATTGGAATCAGGGATTGTGGAAAGTGGAACTGAGAACTACCGGACGAAAAGTCACTAAGATGAGGGATGAAAAAAAAGTGAAAGATTCAGATATTTTAACAGCATCTATTCAAACATGGACACAACTCTTTATGAATTCTCGAACTATGGAAGGACTTCACTTTCATCAGAGAATAACTGGGAGTATTCCAGCTGCTGTTGATTTAGCCAACAGAATTCCAAACGGTACTCCTCAATTATATGATCACTTTTGACGATCAATTCAGGTGAGTTAGCTGATGTAAATCAGACAATAAAGAAGGTGGAAAAGAATTGTATCCTGAAACAAGAAAAATAATCCAGAAATTAAGAGAAGAAAAAATCATTCCTGGAACAAGTTACGGTTTTATAGAAGGGGAAAAACAGTATCGTTATAGAGAAGGATATGCTGCTGTTTATCCAGATAAAGAAGCCATTCAAGAAAATCAATTATATGATGTAGCTTCTTTGACAAAAGTCATGATGACGACAACGGTTATTTTACAATTGATCGAAGAAGGTAAAGTGAGACTTGATGAGGCAGTGCAAACTTATCTGCCTGATTTTTCTTCTCCTAAAGTAACGATCAGACACCTTTTGACGCATACCTCAGCCATCAAAGGCTATATTCCAAATCGCGATGCTTTAGCTGAAGAAGAACTGAAAAATTCTATTTTACAGCTTCCGGTTGAGGACACGATTGGAAAACAAGTAGTCTATACCGATACCGGAATGATTTTATTGGGCTTTTTGATTGAAGAGGTCGAAGGAGAAATGTTAACCAAGGTATTTGAAAAAAGAGTTCTCCAACCTTTAAACTTAATGGATTCATCCTTCCATCCTAATCATCCAAGACGTTGTGCTCCTACCGAGATTCATCCAAAGCGTGGTTTGATTCGCGGCGAAGTTCATGATCCGAAAGCTTATGTGCTAGGTGATCATTGTGGGAGTGCAGGACTATTTTCTTCATTAAATGATTGTTTGAAATTTGCTCAAATGATCTTGAATAAAGGCGAATTAGACGGTGTAAGGATTTTACAACAACAAACAGTGGAGAAATTAATGAAAGATTGGACGCCAACAGGTGATTTGAAACGCTCGCTTGGGTGGAATTTAAAAGGGCTAGAGGAGCGTCCTGTTTTATTTCATACGGGATTTACAGGAACGTTTATGCTGTTGGACGTTTATCAGAATAAAGCATTTATCTTTTTATCCAATCGAGTTCATCCTAAAAGTGATACACCGGTTTATTTAAAGAAAAGGGACGAAGTAGTAAATAGTTATTTGCTTGAAAGGAATAAAGTGACAGCAACAGAAGAAGCACCTTTTTGAAACGGTTGCATTGTGTTAAAATAGGAAAGAATAATATAAATAAAAATAACTAAGAATAGTTAAATCAGGATACAAGTAGGAGGAAAAAACGTGATTGAACCATTGTTTTTAGAAGCTGTTATGCAAGAAAAAATTTGGGGTGGATCAAAGCTGAAAGAAGAATTCGGCTATGACATTCCTAGTGATAAAGTAGGAGAATGTTGGGCAATCAGTGCCCACCCAAATGGACCTAGTACCGTGATCAATGGACCTTATAAAGGGTTGAAATTAAATGAAGTGTGGGAACAACATCGAGAAGTGTTCGGAAACGCAGACGGAGAAGTTTTTCCTTTATTGACTAAAATTTTAGACGCTGCTGATGATTTATCTGTCCAAGTTCATCCGGACGATGCTTACGGACTGGAGCACGAAGGGGAATTAGGAAAAACGGAATGCTGGTATGTCATTGATGCTGAAGAAGGTTCAGAAATCATTTATGGTCACCATGCAACCTCAAAAGAAGAACTGAAAGAGATGATCAATAATGGAGAATGGGACAAATTATTGAACCGAGTATCGGTTAAGAAAGGCGACTTTTTCTTTGTCCCAAGCGGCACGATTCATGCTATTGGCGGAGGGATCATGATTCTTGAAACTCAACAATCCAGCGACACCACTTATCGTGTCTATGACTACGATCGTAAAGGTGACGATGGGAAACCAAGAGAGCTTCATTTGAAGCAGTCGGTGGATGTAACAACAGTGCCTAGTATTGACCCTAACTCATCACCTGAAACAGAAACTTATCAAAATGTGAACATCACTACATTTGTAAAAAATGATTTCTTCAATGTGTATGAATGGGAAATCAACGGAGTAGCTACCTTTGAACATACAGCTCCTTATACTTTAGTTAGTGTGCTTGATGGAGAAGGCGAACTGATCATAGATGACTCCAAACTGTACGAACTAAAAAAAGGGATGCACTTTATCCTTCCAAATGACCTAAAAGCATGGTCAATAGATGGAACTTTACAAATCATAGCCTCAACGCCAGGAGAAAAAATATAAGCATGCAACTGAACTAAGCATGTGGAGTGCCTCGTTCAGCTCTGACAGAAACATATATGATTAAAGACAAAAGGCAAGCAAAAACCTGTTTATGGGTATTTGCTTGCCTTTTGAGTTATTCTACTGTGACTAGTAAGTAATAAGTTTTTCCATCTAATAAAGCGTAGACTTGGTGTTCGAATACGATTCATCATTCAGTTGGGCTTAATGATGATAAGAGACGTTTCTTTATCAAACAGGTTAGACATGTGATATTGTTAGCACCTCATATTCCTACAGGAGTATCTATAAGGTCTAGAATTAAAAGACAGTTATTTTTTACCTATCAACAGCAAAAAAATGCGGAAACAGTAAAAGTATTTTGTTTTAAATCGGTTGTTGATACTACATTTTGCTGCAGCAGATAATTGTCTTTTCCATATCCTGCCTTGTACTTTAATAGAATTTACAGTATAATTTTAAAGGATTCTTAGGAGAGAAATGAGGATATTATCGGATGGCTCAGTTATTTTTTAAGTACGGTGCAATGAATAGTGGAAAGACAATTGAAATATTAAAAGTCGCGCATAATTATGAAGAACAAAATAAACCTGTTATCATTATGACAAGCGGTATTGATAATCGTGATGAGATCGGCGTGGTTTCCAGCCGAATTGGTTTACGAAGAAACGGCGTAGCTATTTTTGAAGAGACCGATATTCTTACTGTGATAGAAGAATTGGATTTTGAACCAGCTTGTGTATTATTAGATGAAGCACAATTTTTAACAAAAGAACACATTATCCAATTGACTCAAATTGTGGATAATTTGAATATCCCGGTTATGGCATTCGGATTGAAAAATGATTTTCAAAATGAATTGTTTGAAGGCTCAAAATACTTATTGCTTTACGCAGATAAGATCGAAGAAATGAAAACTATTTGCTGGTATTGTCATAAAAAAGCCACAATGAATATGCGCGTTGTAGATGGTGTCCCTGTTTATACAGGGGAACAAATCCAAATCGGTGGAAATGAAGCCTATTTCCCTGTTTGTCGCAAACATTACCATCACCCCCCAATTACTGAATGATGAAAGCAGAAAAGAGGAATTTAAATGTTTGATCAGTTAGAAAGCGTTATTGGTCGCTACGAAGAACTGAATGAATTGTTAAGTGATCCGGAAGTCATTACGGACACCAAACGTTTTATGAAACTGTCTAAAGAAGAAGGTAGTATTCGCGAGACAGTTACGACTTATAAACGATATAAAGAGATTCAAGAAGAGATCAAAGAAACAGAAGAAATTCTTGGAGAAAAAATCGATGCTGAAATGGCAGAGATGGCTAAAGAAGAATTGTCCAGCTTAAAAGCAGAAAAAGAAGAGTATGAAGAAAAAATCAAAATCCTGATGTTGCCAAAAGATGAAAATGATGACAAGAATATTATCATGGAAATTCGTGGAGCAGCTGGAGGAGATGAAGCTCAATTATTTGCCGGAGACTTGTTTAACATGTATCAACGTTATGCTGAAGCACAAGGTTGGAAAACAGAAGTATTGAATGCCAACATTACAGGTATTGGCGGGTACAAAGAGATTACGTTTATGATCACAGGGACCAACGTATATTCAAAATTGAAATTTGAAAATGGAGCGCACCGTGTGCAACGTGTACCACAAACAGAATCTCAAGGACGAATCCACACGTCTACGGCTACTGTAGTTGTTATGCCGGAAGCGGAAGAAGTAGAGTTAGACATTGCTGATAACGATATTCGAACAGATATTTATCATGCCAGTGGTGCTGGTGGACAGCATGTTAATAAAACGGCCTCTGCAGTTCGGTTAACTCATATTCCAACTGGTATTGCTGTTGCGATGCAAGATGAACGTTCTCAAATCAAAAATAGAGAAAAAGCGATGAAAGTATTGCGAGCACGTGTTTACGATCAAGTACAAAGCGAAGCTCAAAGTGAGTATGATGCTGAACGTAAATTGGCTGTAGGAACAGGTGACCGTTCAGAACGAATCAGAACATACAATTTTCCGCAAAACCGCATCACTGATCACAGAATTGGGTTAACGATCCAAAAATTAGATCAAATTCTATCTGGTAAGTTAGATGAAGTAGTCGATGCTTTAGTTCTGTTCGACCAAACTTCAAAAATGGAGCAGATGAAGAATAATGAATACTAATTCAACGTATAGAGAAGTCCTGAAATGGGCTTCTTCTTTTTTAGAGAGCAGTGGAAAAGAAGGGATTGCGGCAGAACGTTTATTGATGGAGCGTCAGAATTGGACACGAACAAATTTTGTATTGCATTTGCACGAAGAGATGCCTTCTGATGTTAAACGTCAATTATTAGCAGATATTGCAGAGTATGGCGGAGGAAGACCTCTTCAACATATACTAGGTTATGAATGGTTTTATGGGTTAAAGTTTAAAGTTACGCACAATACGCTCATTCCTCGCCCTGAAACAGAAGAAATCGTTGACCGTTTTCTTCAGCAGACCAAGCAGAAAAGCTCTTTAAAAGTATTGGATATCGGAACAGGCACTGGAGCTATCGCCATAACGATAAAAAAAGAACGTCCTCAATATGAAGTCACAGCAACAGATCTATCAGCGAAAGCTCTAGCTGTAGCGAAAGAAAATGCAGAGACCAATAAAGTATCCGTTCGATTTAGAGAAGGGGATCTCACTCATCCTGTAGAATCTGAAAAGTTTGATGTTATTCTTTCAAATCCTCCTTATATTGGTGAGGATGAAAAAGACGTTATGGATCAAAGTGTGTTGGATTATGAGCCTCCGATGGCGTTATTTGCTGAGAATAAAGGTCTATTGATTTATCAGCGCTTAGCAACAGAATTGCCGCAACTGTTATTGCCAAATGGACAAATTTACTTAGAGATTGGTTACAAGCAAGGACAGAAAGTAAAAGAACTCTTTGAACAAGCTTTTCCGAATAGCCTTGTTCGAGTAGAAAAGGATTTGAGCGGACATGACCGTCTGTTGTTTGTACAAACTTAAAATTGGGTGATCGTTCAATAGAAAGAAGGAAATAATTGTGGAAACAAAACTTTTTCATCTATCAGAAATAAAGGAAGCAGCTGCATGGATTAAAAAAGGCGAATTGATTTCTTTTCCTACTGAGACAGTATATGGATTAGGAGCAGATGCTAAAAATGAACAAGCGGTACAAAAAGTGTATCAGGCAAAAGGACGTCCTAGTGATAATCCTTTAATCGTTCATATAGCTTCAAAAGAAGATGTCCAGAATTACGTGAAAGAAATCCCGGCAGTAGCAGAAACGTTAATGGATCAATTTTGGCCCGGACCATTGACACTTATCTTTAAAGTCAAAGAAAGTGTTTTTGCCAATACAGTTACTGCAGGTTTAGACAGTGTAGCGATCCGTATGCCAAATAATGAAGCAACGTTGGAGCTTATAAAAGAAGCGGACACACCCTTAGTGGGTCCCAGTGCAAACACATCTGGAAAACCGAGTCCAACAACTGCTATGCATGTGTATCATGATTTAAAGGGGAAAATTGCGGGGATTCTAGATGATGGAGAGACTGGTGTGGGCCTGGAATCAACCGTTTTAGACATTACAGATCCTGAAAATCCTACCATTCTTCGACCAGGCGGCATTTCAAAAACTGAATTAGAAGAAGTGATCGGTTTCGTCAGTGTAGATCAACATTTAGTTTCTAGTGAGGAAACGCCTAAAGCGCCAGGAATGAAATACAAACATTACTCTCCTAATGAGCCCGTCATAATTGTCGATGGCAGCCAACAACTATGGGAAAGTGCGATCAAGCACTACCAATCTCTTGGAGAAAAAGTTGGCTTAATGGCAAATGAGAGTATTGTAGCTGCTTTTTCAGACCCGACAATAGAAAGCTTTTCATTGGGGGAAGAAGGCAATATCCAAACCGCTTCACACAGAATGTATGCGGGGTTAAGACACTTTGAGAAGACAGAAGCTAGTATTATATTAGCTGAGCCTTATCCTGAAACAGGACTTG
Source organism: Desemzia sp. FAM 23988 (assembly GCF_045528365.1). Classification (NCBI taxonomy): domain Bacteria; kingdom Bacillati; phylum Bacillota; class Bacilli; order Lactobacillales; family Carnobacteriaceae; genus Desemzia; species Desemzia sp. FAM 23988. The sequence goes on along the minus strand of NZ_JBGQQS010000006.1, from coordinate 112,404 downwards.
GAATAGCGTACATGAATCGGCTGAAAAAAGCAGCAGCTAATCAGTATTATAAGAATCATGTGTAAAAAACTTCTTTTCTATTGTAAGGATTCTCTGTTAATGAGCTTTTCTCATTCAAGCAGAGAGCACAAAAAAATAAAAACACTGCATTTATAGTATGCGGAAGCAGGAGTAAGAACACCTGCTTCCGTCTCATTTGAAGACGTTTACTAGCTTTTTTTATGTTTATTTTGTTTGGTTCTGCTTGACAGACAGGAGACAAAAATAGAAAATATGTAGAAGCAGAAAGCCGTTTAATAAAATCGGGTAGACGACTGTTGTGAAAATCAAAAAAAGATTGGTATAGAAATAAAGGATGTGGCTGATAATGGAAAATCATCAATGGGATAAAGAAATATTTGACGCAATTGAACAAGAAAAGCAGCGCCAAGAACAGAATATTGAATTGATTGCATCAGAAAATTTTGTTTCGCAAGCAGTATTGTCTGCACAAGGAAGCATTTTGACGAATAAGTATGCTGAAGGATATCCTGGTAAAAGGTATTATGGCGGCTGTGAGTACATAGATGTTATTGAAAATCTAGCAATCGAACGAGCAAAAAAATTATTTAATGCAGAGTATGCAAATGTTCAACCACATTCTGGTTCTAGTGCAAATATGGCTGCGTATAATGCTTTGTTGGAACCTGGAGATATTGTTTTAGGAATGGATTTGACCCATGGAGGTCACTTGACACATGGATCGCCTGTAAATTTCAGTGGAAAAACGTATCATTTTGTGCCATATGGCGTAGATCAAGAATCTGAACAAATTGATTATGATAAGGTAAGGGAATTAGCTGTTCAACACAAACCGAAATTAATTATTGCAGGAGCAAGTGCTTATCCACGAGCCATTGATTTTAAGAAATTCCGCGAAATAGCTGATGAAGTAGGCGCTTATTTTATGGTAGACATGGCTCATATTGCTGGCTTAGTCGCGACAGGAGTGCATCAGAATCCAGTTCCTTATGCGGATGTAGTTACGACGACTACCCATAAAACATTGCGTGGTCCACGTGGCGGAATGATATTAGCAAAAGAAAAATTTGCGAAGAAATTGAATAGTGCTATTTTTCCAGGAATTCAAGGTGGGCCATTAGAACACATCATTGCCGGTAAAGCTGTAGCTTTGAAAGAAGCTATGCAACCTGATTTTACAACATACGCACAACAAATAGTAGAAAATGCCCAAGCCATGGTGGAAGTGTTCAACCAATCAAAAGCACGTTTGATCAGTGGTGGGACAGATAATCATTTATTGTTGTTGGATGTGCGAGGCTTTGAGTTGAATGGCAAGAAAGCTGAAAAATTATTAGATGAAGTAGGGATAACCGTAAATAAAAACACTATTCCTTTTGAAGAACTGAGCCCTATGAAAACTAGTGGTATCAGAATTGGTACTCCGGCCATCACAACTCGTCATTTTGACGCAGCAGATTCTAAAAAAGTGGCAATATTAATTGTGGCAACATTGGAAGCTAAAGATGATAATGAAAAGCTGGATGAAATCAAGCTGGAAGTCAGACGTTTAACAACCGACAGACCCTTGTATGCGATAGATTGAGAATCCTTTTTTACTACTGATTTTACTCAGCAAGAAAAGAATAAGGGCTGTTTCTTTTTGATAAGGGCTTCTGGTTGTAATAAAAAAACACAACGAGTAAAATAATAGATGAGAATTTATTTATTTTTCTGATAAAAGATGAATATTCCAGTATAATCAATATGTTTGAATGAAAATTTCCAAGGGGGCAAAAAAATGGCAAAACTTGAAGTAATGGATCACCCATTAATCCAACATAAGTTAACTATTATTAGAGACAAAAATACAGGAACAAAGGTTTTTAGAGAAGTGGTTAACGAAATCGCCCGCTTAATGGCATATGAAGTATCAAGAGATATGCCGTTACAAGATGTTGAAATAGAAACACCTTTAGTTAAAAGTGTTCAAAAAGAAATTGCAGGAAAAAAAGTGGCCATTATTCCTATTTTACGTGCTGGTTTAGGCATGGTAGACGGCATGTTGGATTTAATCCCGGCAGCTAAAGTAGGTCACGTGGGAATGTATCGTGATCATGAAACTTTTGAACCCGTTGAGTATTTTGTGAAATTGCCTTCTGATATCAAAGAACGTCAATTATTTGTTGTAGACCCCATGTTAGCTACAGGTGGATCAGCTATTGCAGCTATTGATTCATTGAAAAAACGTGGCGGCTCGTCTATAAAATTTGTTTGTTTAGTTGCGGCACCAGAAGGGGTAAAAGCATTACAAGAAGCTCATCCTGATGTCGATATTTATACGGCTTCTTTAGATGAAAAATTAAACGAAGACGGATATATTTTACCAGGTCTGGGAGATGCAGGCGATCGGTTATTCGGCACTCTATAGGGTGTAAAAACCAAAAATTGATATTTATCAGTTTTTGGTTTTTCTTTATTTAAAAGTGTAAACGGTTCAAAAGTTTGTGAAAAGCAAGTGGTTGGTTGTTTAAAAACGTTTTTATACCAGTAGTTAAAACTATTTATTCTAATTTCACATAATTTCTTTGAAATTAATTTCGCTTGGTGGTATGATGTCAATTGTCTGATAAGAGAGACAAAAAACAGGTTTTTTTGTCCTGCATCAGAAAAAGTTTCTATTATAAAGATTGATTCTTGAGAAAGAAGGTGAAAGTATTGGAACATGAAACATTGACTAGTGAATTTCTGGGGTTAAGCTTTGATCTCACTACCACACTAGTAACAGTCGCAACATGCGTGATCGTTTTTTTGATTGTTTTTATTTGTACGCGCAACTTGCAACTTAAACCAACAGGTAAACAAAATTTTATAGAATGGGTCATCGATTTTGTAAGCAATATTGTGTCAACGTCGATTCCGGGAAAACGTGGAGACCGTTTTAAATTACTTGGATTTACATTGTTCTTATTTGTATTTGTCTCTAACATGTTAGGGTTGCCTTTAGTGTTAGTGATAGATGATATCCAGTGGTGGAAGAGTCCTACTGCCGACCCGATCGTAACGTTATCTTTGGCAATGATGGTGATTTTGTTGTCACATTTCTTCGGGGTTCAAGAACAAGGATTTAAAAACTATTTCTTAAATAGTTATATACGTCCGGTACCGTTCCTGTTGCCTATAAAACTCTTTGAAGAGTTTACAAATACATTGACCTTAGCTTTGCGTTTATATGGGAATATATTTGCTGGAGAAATTTTGATTGGTCTGATAGCTGGTTTAGCCAATAGTTTTGGAGCAGTAACTTGGATCGTAGGAGTGCCTCTTCAAATAGCATGGCAAGCCTTTTCTGTATTTATAGGAAGTATTCAAGCATTTGTCTTTACTACTTTAAGTATGGTGTACATTTCTCATAAAATAGGTCATGAAGAAACTGTCAAGCACGAAGAATATATAGAAGCAAAATAGTGTACGAAATATAAAAAATGAGTTATTACAAACAAGGAGGAAATTATAATGGGTTTAATCGGAGCAGCAATTGCAGTAGCAGGAGCAGCAATAGGAGCGGCACTTGGATCAAGTCGTGTCATTTCAAAAACAGTAGAGTCTATCGCACGTCAACCAGAAATGAAGGGTGAACTACAAACATTAATGTATATCGGTGTTGGTTTAGTAGAGGCGATTCCAATCATGGGCGTTGTTATTGCGTTTATCCTTGTATTTCAATAATAAGTGTATAGAAAAAAGTAACCATCTAAATAACTTTGATTGTCGAAGGAAGAGACGAAGCTTATGTAAATATTTGGGTAAAATGGGAGGAGCAACAAGGAATGTTCAACCAATTAGCTTTAGGCGCTGCTACTAGTGCGGGTAACACACTGGTAGTACTTATTTCTTTCTTAATTTTATTACTATTATTGAAGAAATTCGCATGGAAACCAGTTACTGAAATGATGGAAAAGCGTTCAGAAACGATAGCCAATGATTTGGATAATGCAAAAAATGCCAAAGATGAAGCTAGCCGCCTAGCAACGGAACAACAAAATAAATTAGCAGATATGCAAAAAGAATCAGCAATCATTATTGAACAAGCACAAACGAATGCAGCCAAAATCGAAAAAGACTTACTTGAAGAAACGAAACAGTCTATTGCTCAAATGAAAAAGCAAGCTAAAATGGACGTCGAGTTTGAGAGACAAAGAGCACTTGATGAAGCAAAAAGTGAAATTAGTCAATTATCTCTTCAAATAGCTGAAAAATTGATCGGAAAAGAAATTGATGGCCAAACCCATGCTCAATTAGTCGATGAATTTATCGAAAGGTTGGCTGATTCAAATGAAACTGAATAGGAATATGGATGATGGACAATTAGCACGAGCTTTTTATGAGGATGCTCGAGAAAAAGGACAATTGAATGTTGTTTTTGACAATATGATGGATGTTCGTCAGATTTTGCAGAATAACCCTGATTTAGGAGCGTTTTTTGATAATAAAGCTATTGAAAAAGCAAATAAAGAGCAGGTGATGCACGATCTTTTGCAGAACTTTACTGAATTAACAAAAAGTTTTGTCCACACTATCTATGATTATCAGATGATGAGTGGATTAAATCATATTGTGAATGAATTTGAAAAAGTTTATGACTACCATAATCGAACAGTAGTCGCAAAAGTAACCACTGCGATTCCTTTAACAGAAGAACAAAAACAACGTTTAACGGATGCTTTTGCTAAAAAAATGAGAGCAAAAAAAGTTATTTTCAATGAATTTGTGAAGCCTGAAATTTTGGGCGGCGTTATTATCGAAACGGAAGATCAAGTTATTGATGGCAGTGTGCGCTTCAATTTTGAAAAATTAAAAAAACAAATTCTTTGATCTAGAATGACTTTAAAGAGGTGAGAAGTAAATGGGCAAGAAAGCTGAAGAAATTAGTATGCTGATAAAAAATCAAATTGAAGGTTACAGCAATGAGTTGGTTATTGATGAAGTCGGAACAGTTAGTTATGTCGGAGACGGAATTGCTCGTGCGTTTGGGTTGAAAAACGTGATGTCAGGTGAACTTGTAGAATTTGCAAATGGTGTTTACGGAATGGCTCAAAACTTAGAAGTAGATGACGTAGGGATTATTATACTAGGTGCGTTTGACGGAATTCGTGAAGGCGATAAAGTAAAACGTACTGGCCGTATCATGGAAGTTCCAGTAGGGGAAGAACTTATTGGCCGTGTTGTCAATCCGCTAGGACAACCTGTTGACGGCCTTGGGGATATTCAAACTTCTCAAACCCGTGAAGTTGAAACAGAAGCTCCTGGAGTAATGCAGCGTCAATCCGTTAAAGAACCTTTACAAACAGGTATCAAAGCTATTGATGCCCTTGTTCCTATTGGAAGAGGCCAACGTGAATTGGTTATCGGTGACCGTAAAACAGGTAAAACCAGTTTAGCTATCGATACTATCTTAAATCAAAAAGGTAAAGACACTATTTGTATTTATGTAGCTATCGGTCAAAAAGAATCTACTGTACGGTCTCAAGTAGAAACGTTGAAACGTTATGGTGCTTTAGAATACACAATTATCGTAACAGCTAGTGCTTCGCAACCTGCACCTTTACTTTACATTGCGCCTTACTCAGGTTTAGCAATGGGTGAAGAGTTTATGTACAATGGAAAACACGTTTTGATCGTATTTGATGATTTAAGTAAACAAGCAGCGGCCTATCGAGAACTTTCTTTGCTGTTGCGTCGTCCGCCAGGTCGTGAAGCTTATCCTGGAGATGTCTTTTACTTGCACTCTCGTCTATTAGAAAGAGCAGCAAAACTAAGCGACGCTTTGGGTGGCGGTTCTATGACAGCTATTCCTTTCGTAGAAACACAAGCAGGAGATATTTCAGCTTATATTCCAACCAACGTAATCTCGATTACAGATGGACAGATTTTCTTGGAAAATGAATTGTTCTATTCTGGAGTAAGACCTGCTATAGCAGCTGGCTTATCGGTATCTCGTGTTGGGGGATCGGCTCAAATCAAAGCGATGAAAAAAGTCTCTGGTACTTTGCGTCTGGATTTAGCGAGCTATAGAGAATTAGAGTCTTTTACTCAATTCGGATCTGATTTAGATGCAGCTACGCAAGCAAAATTAAATCGTGGACAAAGAACAGTAGAAGTATTAAAACAAGATTTGCATAATCCAATTCCAGTTGAAAAACAAGTCATTATTTTTTATGCTTTGACACATGGATTCCTTGATTCAATTCCTGTACGTTCACTAAGAAGCTATGAAAAGCAATTGTATGTATTTTTGGATAATCAGCACAACGAAATCCTAACAGAAATACAAGAAACAAAAGATCTCCCTGCTGAAGAGGAATTAGATGCGGTCCTTTCAGAATTCAATACAGCGTTTAACGCAACTTATACTGACATCAATCGCTAAAAGAGGATCCTAAGTTAAGGCGGTGAATAAAAGTGGCAGAATCCTTACAAGATATTAAAAAACGTATTCAATCAACGAAGAAAACAAGCAATATCACCAAGGCTATGCAAATGGTCTCAGCAGCAAAGTTGGGTAAACAAGAACAGCTCAATAAGGGGTTTCAAGTTTATTCTTCTAAAGTTAGAGAAATGGTCGTTCACCTAGCACAAACGCAATTAGCGTTATTGGAGGATTCCGACCTTATTGGTACGAATTCTCCTTCGAACATTAATTTTCATGATATGTTGATTGAACGACCAGTTAAAAAAACAGGCTACATCATCATCAGCTCGGATACTGGTTTAGCTGGAGCTTACAACAGTTCAGTAATTAAAACGACGATCGATATGATCCAACGAGACCATCAGTCTCCCGATGAGTATATTTTTATGGCTATTGGTCGAACAGCTGCTGAATTCTTTAAAAATCGGGGCATGAATGTTGTTTATGAGTTAGACAACTTGAGTGATCAGCCCGCATTTGATGAAATACGAGCAGTGGCTCGTCAAATTGTAGAAATGTATAAAAATGAAGTCTTTGATGAGTTGTATCTTTGCTACAATCATCATGTAAATACGATTACATTCCAATACAGAGCCGAAAAAATATTGCCCTTAACAGACTTAGATGTTTCAGAAGCTGATAAATTAGAATTTGAACAAGATTATATTTATGAGCCTTCCAAGGAAGAAATATTAGATTTACTGTTGCCGCAATATGCTGAAAGTTTACTTTATGGGGCTATTTTAGATGCTAAAACAGCTGAGCATGCCGCGCGTATGACGGCCATGAAAGGTGCAACAGACAACGCGAAAAAAATTATCGATGACTTATCGATTAAATACAATCGTGCTAGACAAGCCGCTATAACTGAAGAAATTACCGAAATTATAGGCGGAACTGAAGGATTAAAATAAAAAATGAATTACACGGTAAGTGAATGGGAGGAAGAGGAATGAGTACTGGTCATATTGTGCAAGTAATTGGTCCGGTTGTCGATGTAGAATTCCCATTAAACGGAACTCTTCCTGAAATCAACTATGCTTTAGTAGTTGAAGCAGGAACCGATGAACAGTCAAGCAACAATTCGGGCTCTTCTCAAGAAGAAACAGTTATTCTAGAAGTTTCTTTGCAACTTGGGAATGGAGTAGTACGTACTATCGCAATGGAATCTACTGACGGATTACAAAGAGGAATGCGGGTGAAAAGTACTGGCAGCCCAATTTCTGTACCTGTTGGGGAAGAGACATTGGGCCGTATGTTCAATGTTCTAGGAGAACCAATTGATCAAAAAGAACCTTTTAGTGAAGATACTAGACGAGATCCAATTCACCGGACAGCTCCTTCTTTTAATGAATTAGAAGCCAGCACATCTATTTTGGAAACGGGGATCAAAGTTATTGATTTACTTGCGCCTTATTTAAAAGGTGGGAAAATTGGATTATTCGGTGGAGCTGGTGTTGGGAAAACAGTGTTGATCCAAGAATTGATTCACAATATCTCCGAAGAACACGGCGGAATTTCTGTTTTTGCTGGAGTAGGAGAACGAACACGTGAAGGAAATGATCTTTATTTTGAAATGATCGATTCTGGGGTTATCAAACGTACAGCTATGGTGTTTGGTCAAATGAATGAGCCGCCTGGTGCACGGATGCGGGTAGCTTTAACAGGTTTGACAATGGCAGAGTACTTTAGAGATGAAGCTGGTCAAGATGTTTTGCTCTTTATTGATAATATTTATCGATTTACACAAGCTGGTTCGGAAGTTTCTGCTTTGCTTGGCCGTATGCCTTCAGCTGTTGGTTATCAACCAACATTGGCAACTGAGATGGGACAATTGCAAGAACGGATCACTTCTACAACAAGAGGGTCGATTACTTCTATTCAAGCTATTTATGTGCCTGCGGATGATTATACTGACCCCGCCCCAGCAACAACTTTTGCCCACTTGGATGCTACAACAAACTTAGAACGTCGATTAACTGAACAAGGAATCTATCCGGCAGTTGATCCATTAGCGTCTTCATCAAGTGCTCTTTCTCCAGAAATTGTAGGGGAGGAACATTATGAGGTCGCCACAGAAGTCCAACATACGCTGCAACGCTACCAAGAATTGCAAGATATTATTGCTATTTTAGGTATGGATGAATTATCGGATCACGAAAAAATCGTTGTATCCAGAGCACGAAGAGTTCAATTGTTCTTGTCTCAAAACTTTCATGTAGCTGAAGCTTTTACAGGGTTACCTGGTTCTTATGTACCTGTAGCTGAAACAGTTAAAGGGTTTAAAGAAATTTTAGATGGACGTTATGATGATCTTCCAGAAGATGCTTTCCGAAATGTGGGAAGAATCGAAGAAGCAGTTAAAAAAGCAGAAAAAATGAAATACTAATCCACTAAAGCAAAAGCACTGATTGAGGGATTACTCTTAAATAAGTGCTTTTCAAGAGGAGGAATGACGAATGGCGGAATTACGTGTGCAAATAGTCGCGCCATCAGGAGTTATATATGATCACAGAGCTTCTATGGTAAGTGCTAGAGCAGTAGATGGAGACATCAGTATTTTACCTAACCATACTCCTATCATTGTTCCGTTAGCCATTCATGCTGTTCGTATAAAGCGAATATCCATTGATACAGAGGACTGGGTAGCTGTAAATGGCGGAGTACTGGAAGTTAGAAATAATATTTGCTCTATTGTAGCAGATAGTGCTGAAAGAGCCCGTGATATTGATATCGAGAGAGCCTTTGAAGAAAAACACCGTGCTGAAGAAAATATGCAACGTTTATCGGGGATTAAATCCAATCAAGATTATAAACGTGCTTCGATTTCTCTGCACAAAGCACTTAATCGGATCAATGTATCGAAAAATAAAAGATTGTAGCTAATCTCAAAAACGGCCAAAAAGGAAATCCTTTTTGGCCGTTTTTTTGCTTTTATGTAGTAAGATAGTTAGGGAAATGCAAATTACCTATATAGACGGGCAAAAGGAAAGAGAACAGACTAAATTTATTAGAATTTAATGTAAATGGATTAAAAAAATGCTATTGATAACGTTATCACAAACAAGTTTCATGTAAAAAGATTACAATTGTGTTACTATTTGTAAGAAGAGAGAGGTAGATGAGGAATGAACTTTATTGGTATTCAAGCAGCTGGCACATTAATATCCCATATATTTTTTATATTATTGACTTTTTGGGCACTGCAAGCTGTTCGTGTAGAAAAAATCATACGAAAGTATCATGTCAGTCAAGCAAAAGTACTTTATCTATTGGTTTCAATTGCTATTGGCTATTTAGTGAGTACATTTTTTATTGAATTTATTTTATCTTCGCAAAATTTACTCTTTCTTCTTGAATAATCAAGTCGTGATAACTTTATGACAAATGCTGATTTCAATTGTTTTCTACAATTTGCTTATGCTATAATGCACAAAGTTGTATGGATTTGTTTTAGTTCTAGAATTAATTTCTAGAGAAATCCGGAAAGCAACTCATATTCGGAGGGATATAAAAATGGAAAAAATTATTGTTCGAGGAGGCAAACGCCTCGAGGGTACTGTTAAGGTTGAAGGCGCAAAAAACGCTGTATTACCCATTTTAGCTGCTTCTATCTTAGCAAGTGAAGGCCAAACTAAATTAACCAATGTTCCTATCTTATCAGACATATTCACTTTAAACCAAGTATTGAGACACTTAAACTTAGAGGTTGATTTTAACCAAGATAAAAAAGAAATTAGCTTAGATGCTACAAAGGGATTGAATTTTGAAGCTCCTTTTGAGTACATGAGTAAAATGCGCGCTTCTATTGTCGTAATGGGGCCTTTATTAGCTCGTTTAGGGCACGCAAAGGTAGCTTTGCCAGGAGGATGCGCAATTGGAACAAGACCGATTGATCTGCATTTAAAAGGCTTTGAAGCAATGGGGGCTAAAATCAACATTGAGAGCGGCTATATTGAAGCTTTTGCTGATCAATTACATGGAGCTCATATTTACTTAGATTTTCCTAGTGTTGGAGCTACTCAAAATATTATGATGGCAGCTACTTTAGCAGAAGGCGTAACGACTATCGAAAACGTAGCACGTGAGCCTGAAATAGTGGATTTAGCTATTTTCTTAAATCGTATGGGAGCTAAAGTTGTTGGCGCCGGTACCGAAACGATTCGTATCGAGGGGACAAAAGAATTACATTCAGCAACTCACAGTATCATTCCTGATCGTATTGAAGCAGGTACGTTCATGGTAGCGGCTGCTATCACAAATGGAGATGTCTTTATTGAAGATGCGATTCCAGAGCACAACAAACCTTTGATTTCAAAATTAAAAGAAATGGGCGTTGCTTTTGAGATGAAATCAAAAGGAATGCGTGTTATGGGCCCTAAAGTGTTAAAAGCTACGGATGTAAAAACTATGCCTCACCCTGGATTTCCAACAGATATGCAGGCACAAATGTCTGTAGCCCAAGTTCTTGCACAAGGTACAAGTGTCATGAAAGAAACAGTATTCGAAAACCGCTTCATGCACATGGAAGAATTACGTCGTATGGACGCTGACTTCAAAGTAGAAGGACAGACGGTCATTATCTCAGGAAGCGCAGCATTACAAGGAGCAGAGGTTTCTGCTACCGATTTAAGAGCAGCTGCAGCTTTGATCCTTGCTGGGTTAGTCTCTAAAGGATATACAACAGTAACTCACTTGGAACACTTAGATCGCGGCTATTATCAATTCCATCAAAAACTGAAACAATTAAGCGGAGATGTTATCCGTGTAGATGATTCTATTTCGAGTGAAAATACAGAAAAAGAATTATCCGACTTATTCGTATAGAATCAATTCTTGTTTTATATGATTGATTAAATGAAGAAAAAATAAAAACGATAATGTTGAGGTGAATGCCGATCATTGTCGTTTTTACGCTCTTCTCAGGGACAAAAGTGGTACAGTAGTATTACATTTACAATAAATTTCAAAACGTCTTTTCCTATTAAATTGTTTTGTGCTATAATTTGTTAGATGGTTACATTTACTATTGTCACCATGGTTAATAATGGCCTGAGAGGAGAACAAAACAAATGGCTAAAGATATTGGAATAGATTTAGGTACTGCCAATGTATTAATACATGTAAAAGGAAAAGGAATCGTTTTAAACGAGCCTTCAGTTGTTGCTATTGATGTAATGACTAAGAAAGTATTAGCAGTCGGAGAAGAAGCGTACTTAATGGTGGGACGTACACCTGGAAACATAAAAGCTATTCGTCCATTAGAAGGCGGCGTTATAGCTGATTTTGATACTACAGAAGCAATGCTGACTCACTTTATTGATAAATTGAATGTAAAAGGATTTTTATCAAAACCGAATATTTTAATTTGCTGTCCAACAAACATTACTGCGATCGAGCAAAAAGCGATCATTGAAGCAGCTGAAAAAAGCGGCGGTAAAAATGTGTTCTTAGAAGAAGAACCTAAAGTAGCAGCTATTGGTGCTGGAATGGACATTTTCCAACCAAGCGGAAATATGGTAATTGATATCGGTGGCGGTACAAGTGATATAGCGGTATTGTCAATGGGCGGGATTGTTACAAGCCGTTCTATAAAAGTTGCCGGTGATACATTAGATAATGAGATCATTCAATACGTGAAAAAAACTCACAAATTATTGATCGGTGAACGTACTGCTGAAACGATCAAAAAAGAAATCGGAACTGTCTTTAAAGGACGTCGCGAAGATTCAATGGAAGTTCGTGGACGTGACATGGTTTCTGGTTTACCTAGAACGATAACGATCACTTCTAATGAAGTGCAAATAGCGACAGCAGATCCAATGATGCAAATTGTTGAAGTAGCTAAAGTAGTGCTAGAACAAACTCCTCCAGAATTATCTGCAGATATTATTGACCGCGGAATCATTTTAACTGGTGGTGGAGCTTTACTGGATGGTATTGAACAGTTATTTACTGAAGAATTAAAAGTTCCTGTATTTACTGCTGAACATCCGTTGGATTCTGTTGCATTAGGAACAGGAATTCTTTTGGAAAATATGTCTAAAAAGAACCGTAGATTTTAAATTTGTGCTAAAGAGGTGGAACAATGACTAAGAAGAAAATTTTAATCAATACGTTGTCTTTTGTGTTAAAAATCATGCTTGTCATTGTATTAATCGTCCTGGCGTTTGTTATTGGAGCAATGGTTGGATATGGAGTACTCGGAGATGGCGAACCGGCTGGAGTTTTTGATCCGGCTATTTGGGAAAACATTTTTAATTACTTTAAAAGCCCCACTATCCTTAATTAACGTAAAAACCTAAATCTGATCTTAGATATACTTACCTTCCGAGTTAAGTGTGTATAAGGTCTTTTTTTTTTAGATAAATTAACGAATCTGACTTTTTTTGCCTATATTATACTATCTATAAAAAAATAGGAGGGTTCATATGAATCAAGTCAGTGTGATAGGAAGAATAGTGAGAGATATTGAGTTGAAAGAATTAGGAGAGGGAAAACAGGTGGTTAATAATACCATAGCTATCCCCATGGCGTTTAAAAAAGATAGTGGGCAAGATACCGATTTTATTCCGATCGTAGCTTGGAATAAGACAGCTGTTTTACTGCATCAGTATTGTAAAAAAGGAAATCTCATTGGCTTAACAGGGAGGATGCAATCAAGGTCCTATCTGAATAAAGAAAATGAAACTATTTACGTTGTCGAGATGGTAGTGAATACAGTTCAATTTTTATCCAATAAACCAAAAGAAGAAACAAGTCAGCCGGTCCAAGTACCCAATATACCTGTACTTCAAACGACTGAAAATGCAGCAGCTGCAAATGTTGGAAACTAAAAACGGATGCTGAAGTGACTGAAGAGGAGCGAGTGTAAAATCTCGTTCCTCTTTATTTATGAAAGTATAGCTGAGTAGAGTGAGTTTATATCTTTTGTTCTTAAAAAAAGTAGAAAGAATAAAATGCTACTGAAAATAAAATAACTGGATAAACATAGAAGAAGATTTGATTTATCTCACAAGGTAAATGTGCATCTAAAAAACGCAGCAAAGTGCGGTTACACCACTTAAATATTTCATAGACATTCCTACTGAAACGATTTCAAATACTACCATACTATAACAAAAGTTTTTTAAAAAGATATCTTTTATTGAAAAAACTCTTTTAAATCCATTGATTGTTTGTGATATGTTTCTTTAGAAGTCCTTGAAAATAGAGTATAATGGAAAGAAAGCGGGATGGAAGAGGGGATATTTTGAAAATTTTAATGATTGAGGACAACCCATCTGTAGGTGAAATGATGGATATGTTTTTCCAAAAAGAAAACTGGCAAGCTGATTTTATACAAGATGGAAAAGAGGGTCTTGAAAAGTTCATGCAGGAAAAAGACCAATGGGATTTGGTGATTTTAGATTTAAACTTACCTAGCATGGACGGGATGCAGATCTGCCGTGAAATACGCAAAGTGTCTGTGTCTGTGCCTATTATCATGCTGACAGCTAAAGATACTGAAAGCGACCAAGTTATTGGCTTGGAAATGGGAGCAGATGATTACGTTACAAAACCTTTTAGTCCCTTAACACTTATTGCTCGTATAAAAGCTTTGCACAGAAGAGCCGATTTAGGCATGGAAGAAGCTGAAAAAAGTACTTCTTCAGAATTTGAGATCGAAACAACGTATTTAAAAATCAATAAGAAGACAAGAGAAGCTTTTTTATACGACAAACCAATTGATGGGCTGACTCCGAAAGAATTTGAATTGCTTTATACAATGGCAACGAGTCCCAAACAAGTTTTCTCAAGAGAGCAGTTACTAGCAATCGTTTGGGATTACGAATATTTTGGAGACGAAAGAACGGTCGATGCTCATATCAAGAAGTTGCGTCAGAAAATTGATAAAAATGGACCTCAAGTCATTCAAACCGTATGGGGAGTAGGGTATAAATTTGATGATTCAGAAATCAGTGTTTAATTTATTCCGAGTGGCGAAAGACTGTCGAACGAGGAGGTTGGATGATTGATGAAAATAAAATATTTTTACCAACAAATGCTGGCCTTTTTTGTAGTGATGATCACACTATTGATTATTATGACAGTTATTTTTCTGGAATTTACCCGTAACTCTACTTATCATGATACAGAAGAGCTGCTATTCGGTTACGCAGAAGCTCTTGTGGACGGAGATTTACAAGAGGACCAACTGGAAGATGCTCAATTTGTTTTGCAGAATCAAGAGGTCGTTGTCACGGTTTTTAACAGTGAAAACCAAATGGCTTATCCATCAACTGCAGTTTCATATTCCAGTGGAATCTCCGATGAAAACTTTGCACAGTTGAAAAATGGAGAGAGAATCACGTTAACTATTCAGGATAAAGATTTTTTCGGTAACCAAGTCGAAATTGCTTTGGTTTATTTACCGTTCTTTTCTCAAACGAATGGAGACTTTGCTGGTTTTATAGGAATCAGCTCTCCAATTAGCGGGATTGAAGAAAATTTAAGAGAAATGCGCAGCAATCTCTTTACAGCGTTTGTGATCTCTTCTTTAGGTGCGATTGTGATTGCTTTATTGTTTACTCGTTATCAAGTAGGACGTATCAATCGACTAAGAAATGCAACTCACCGTGTAGCAAAAGGGGATTTTGAGGTTCATTTAGAAAGTAGTGGACAAGATGAATTCGATGATTTAGCAAAAGACTTTAATAGCATGGCTCGCTCATTGAAAGAGTCTCAGCAAGAGATTGAGCGTCAAGAAGATCGGAGAAGGCAATTTATGGCCGATGCTGCTCATGAGATGCGAACACCTTTAACAACGATCAATGGCCTGTTGGAAGGGCTGGAACATGACATGATTCCAGAAAATCAAAAGACAAGAAGTTTACAGTTGATGCAAAATGAAACACGTCGCTTGATTCGCTTAGTAAATGAGAATCTGGATTACGAAAAAATCCGTTCCAATCAAATTTATTTAAGAAAGCAATCATTTAATGCATACAATGCTTTAGAAACCATCGTCGAACAGTTAAAAGGCAAAGCGCAGTCGGCTAATAATCAACTTCAATTTAGTTGTTCTGAAGAATTAGAGTTCTATGCAGATTATGACCGATTCGTACAAATCGTAGTCAATTTAGTACAAAATGCTATTCAATTTACAGAGAATGGGTTAATAACCATTACTGCTGAAAAAGATTTAGAGGGCAGTATCATCACTATTACAGATACTGGAATCGGCATGACTGAAGAGGAAGTTCGGAATATATGGGAACGGTACTATAAAGCAGACGCCTCCAGAAAGAGTACTAAATATGGAGAATCTGGTCTAGGATTAGCTATCGTCCATCAATTAGTTCAATTGCATGGAGGAAAAATCTCTGTAAAAAGTGAAGTCGGAAAAGGCAGTACTTTCACGATTATTTTTCCAGCTAAATCTAAGTTGAATACGCCAGAAAAATAATCAGATGTATTTTTACAAAAAAAGTAACTCGGATAAAACATAGTCAACTAAGACAGTTATCCAGTTTCCTACTGGCGTAGTGAAATAGGAAATAGAAAGAGCGGGGAGAAACCACGTTTAAAAAGACTCATTCCCAAATTTTGATGGTTAATTCCTTTAAATTTGGAGAAAGGGTCTTTTTTATGTATGGATTATATCAATATAGCCAGTAGAAGATTGCCTTGAGTTAGCGGATTGAATAAAAAGCGTGCCTCATTAAGGTCTGCTCAAATAAAGTTGCATGAAAATAATGTAAAAAGCAGAAGAGTGAATGAAATAACCATCCAATCTTCTGCTTTTTCGAATCTGCTAGTCAATTTTGAATATAGTTAAAATTGACTCGTTCTTCTTTGACGTAGAGATAATAGTGCATTGGAACAACCATCAGAATCTAAGATACGGATAAAAAAGAGTCTAGGTAAATAGTTTCATCACATTGTTTCATAACCGTATTATTGGATGTATAAATCAAAATCGCACATCCTTGTTGCCGACAAACATGTTTCAAAAACAGCGTCACTTCTTTCATATCCTTTTCTGGTAATTTAGCGATCCAATTATCCAATAAAATAATTTTAGTTTGGCAAAGAAAATGAGTCACCAATTGCACCTTTAAAATCGTTTCAAGCGGAAGATCAGCAAGAGGAATGGAAGATAAATGGTTTAAATCAATACCTGATTTTTCAAAAGTATCTTCAATAATTTGTTCTTTGTGTTTATTCTTTGGATCAGCGATTGAATAAGCCAATAAAATATTTTCTTTTAGACTTAAATATTCTACCGCCACAGGCTTTTGAAGCAATGTTCCAGGATAATCGCCCAGATGCTGTTTAAACAAATTCAAGAGATCTTGAAAAGAGTAATTTACAGACGAAAGGGAGTACAATTGCGGATTTAATTGATAGAGCTTATCTTGCCGGTCACGATTCTTTTTTTGCATAAAAGACACTCCTTATATGATTTAACGAATAGCCATTGGTAAGGCAATAAAAAAAACAACTACAGAGAGTCAGAAGCGTTTTTTAGTTGTTACATAAAAAATAACATAATTTGAAAAATAGATGAGGCAAAAAGAAATAGCATTTAAAAAGAGCGCAATGATAGGGAATTGATGTCGAACAGCTAACGTAAATAAATGTTCATTTTTAGAGCTGACTAAGAAAGGACGTATGTGAAAACGGGTAAATCCATGTCCGTTGATAATTGAATTGGGTTCAGGAGTTGATTGAATGGTCATGACTTCTGTCTGAGTTGCATGATCAAGTAGAATAGAGTTTTCAACTCTGGAAAGGAAATCAAACAACTGAGATTGGAAAAAGATATATAGAATAAATAGACACACCAGCGCTGCATTTAACACCATCAATTGTTCCAACGTGATTTGACAGCATAACTTACTGGATGGTTCATTAAGCAATAAATAAGAGCGGTATTCTTGCTTGCGAAAATGAAATAAGAGGAGCTGAACACAAATGATACTAATCATCCCTATAAAGATGAGCAGGAGGAAAAGTGGCTGGATAGTTAAAAATAAATGAGTTATTTTGCTGATTAGTTCTTCAAAAGGTTTGGCATAGAGAGAAGTATCGTATTCTTTGATAGTCTCTACAGAACTAGCGAGCTGTTCTGTAGAAGTAAGCAAATACAACATAAAACAGCCTAGGAGCAGGAAACAACTTAAGAAAAGGAAGTTGTATATAAATAACATACTGGTAGTTATGTGATGATGCCGCATGCTTTTCATTGCACGTCCTATAAGACTCATACTTTTTAGATACCCCTTTCTATAGCCTACTGTTCATATTGTAAAGAAAGAATATGAAAAAGGTATGAAGAGAGCATGGAGAAAAACAGTTTAACGGCTCTTCATCTTCTAACGTTGGTAAAGAAATTTCTTCCGGCCTATGGGGCTGCTTATGGAACACCATGGGAACGCCTTGAGCCGAAAACCGCGTCTCAAGACTTGCAAGCTTCAAACCCCGAGTAAAAGCTGAAGCTTAACTCGGGGTAATTCTCATTGCATCCTTTTCATGGCTATAAGCAACCCCATATTCCTCCATAAATTTCTAGAACTGAGTTTCTAATAGAGTTAGAGTTAAAAAGAAATGGATTTTCTACTCACCAACGTCAAATGTTGTAGAACCAGTTTAACTAGTATAAAGCAAAAAAAAGAGATAGGACTAATGTCCCATCTCCGTCTAACATTTTATTCAGTTTCTGCTGTATTTTCTTCCATATCGGTTGTACCTGTTGGTTCTGAATCAACAGATTCTTGCGCGTCTGTTGCTAATTCAGGTGCATTGGTTTTATACAACGGAACAGTTGATTGATCTCCGTTTAAGTGATATAAGCTGGTGGAATCTTCACCAAGGTTCTCATTCAGCTGTCTTAAACGATCCGCTTGATTCATGTAATTGTAATCAGAAACATCGTCTTCTAACAATCCTTCAGGAGTGTAGAAACGGAGCAAGTCACTTTCCAAAATACTATCTGACGTACTTAATTGTGCAGTTGCTTGTTCTTTTATTTTTTCCACTTCCGCCAATACTTCCTCAGAAGGCTCAGCGATGACTTCACCAGTTTCTGTATCGTAAATAACTGATCCATCTAAAGTGTATTTAGGAGTGACCACGTCACCATTTCTAAAGGCAACTGTCTCATCATGATCTGCAGAGAGTAAATCATTACCCATCAATACATAGTCAGTTGTATCAATTCCTAATAAGTGAAGGGTAGTTGGCAAGATATCAACTTGTCCACCAAATGTATCGAATACTTCCCCGTTGCCAGTACCAGGAATATGGTAAATGGCAGGAACTCTTTGCATCATAGAATTGTCATAACCTGACCATTCATCAGGATTTTCGCCTAACAATGGGGCTAATGTTTCGTTACGTGCGTTTGAAATACCATAATGATCTCCGTATAAAATGATCATTGAGTTATCATATAATCCTGATTCTTTCAAATAGTTGAAGAACTCTTCAACCGCTTGATCTAAATAATGAGCTGTGACAAAGTAATTATCGATTGTATTGTCACCAGTTGTTGCAGCTGGTATATCAGCATTCGCTTCATCTAAAGGATAAGGGAAGTGATTAGATACAGTGATAAATTTACTGTAAAACGGTTGTGGCAATTGTTCTAGATATTGGATCGATTCTTGGAAGAATATTTTATCTTTCATTCCATATTCCAATGTATTTTCTTCAGTGAACGTATAGTATTCGTCATCGAAGAAATAATCGATTCCCATAGATTTATACGTGTCATCACGGTTCCAGAATGAACCTACATTTCCATGGAACATAGCGGAAGTATAGTCCTCTTCGGAACGCAAGATTTGAGAAGCTGATTGGAAAGTGTTTGTAGAACCATATTGTGTAAATGCTCCACCTTGAGAAGAGCCAAACAATGAATTCTCTAATAACATTTCTGAATCAGCTGTTTTACCTTGTCCTACTTGATGGAAGAAGTTCTCAAAACTGTAACTGTCTTCGTTATCAAAAAGACTGTTGATAAACGGTGTTACTTCATGCATTTCACCATTCTCATCTTCCAATTGGTAATTGATCAAAAATTGTTGGAAACTTTCTAAGTGGATATAGATCACATTTCTATCTTTAGCAATTCCAAACATTTCACTGTTTGGTTCAGCATTGTGCTCATTGACATAAGATAGAACAGATTCCATATCCGATTCATCAGCACTTGCTTTGATTTGATTCGATTGAGCTGTTTGATAACCATCATAAGCGGTAAAGAAGTTGATTCCCAGGTATTTCACAATATAATTCCGGTCGAATGTACGCAAAAGCAATTGTGGACGGTCGCTTTCAGCTAAAGCTAAATTTCCAGCAAATAATGTTACACCTAAAGTAGTCATTGCGACGGCATAGCGTTTCAGTATTGGACGGTTATCCATTTGAATACCGATTTTTTTATTGAACATCACAAAAATCAGGACAACAAAATCTAACCAATAAAGAAGATCTTGAGGGCGGAACAAAGCAAAAGCACTGGCGCCTATCCCGTTGGCTACTTTACCGGCACCCAACATGGTAGAAATCGTTAAGAAATCACTGAATTCACGGTAATAAAGGACGTTTGCATACAATAACATGCTCGTTAAGAAATAAACAACGAATAAGGCAGTATAAGCTTTCTTAGACTTGGAAAAGTAAAGGGCGATAGAAAATAACAAGACTGTGGTCGCGATAGGATTAATGAATAAGATGAATTCCTGCATCAATCCTTCTACACCTAACTCAAATTCGATCTGGTAAACTAAATAAGTTTTTAGCCAGAAGAGAATGACAGCAAAAGTGAAAAAGCCCAGTCGTTTAGAAAGTAATTGTTTTAATTTTGACACGGTGTTGCCTCCTTTTTGAAAATGCCTCAAACATAAATGTACATTTTCAATAAAATCAAGTACTGAACTCCTTGATTTTTCTGTTTTTTTTAGATCTTACATCAACAAATATTTTACAATTAATACACAATATAGTCAATTAAAAGTAGAAAAGTTGAGACTTTAGTAGTATGATAAATCTTTTGGGAACAAGCTTCACAGAAGAATGTTAAAATTTGGTAAACAACCTGTTATAAACGCATAAAAAATGACATTAGAATAGACTTAAACTTGTATCTATAATAAGTTATAATAGTGCTGATAAAAAGGAGGCTTCTGCTTAAAGTGATTTTTTTACAAGAACTATATGATATTACAGAAGTCTTGGCCGGCGATTGGATCAATCATTTCTATTTGATTGAACTGATTTTTTTCAGTTTAGATCGTTCGTTGCTCTACTTCATAGTTTGGTTGATGTGTCGATTTCTTTATTTAAGGTTCCATCAAGATCGTTGGCCAGTTAAAAAAATGCGCCGAGAAGTGATATTAAATGTCTTTGTCTTTTATATTCTCTTATTGATCCATTTAACTGTTTTCCGTGGGGAAACGACCTTATCGTCTGTGTCGATTCATTTGCAGCCTTTGAGCGTGATCAATTGGGTTCCTTTTGTAGAGACGATCAAGTTAACCAATGGTCTGTCAATGTTTTCTTATTATTATAATCTCTATGGAAATATTCTCTGGTTTGTGCCCATGGGATTTGGAGCAGCTTATCTATTAAGTAAAAAGCATTCTTTTTTTCGAACGCTCTCTATTGGATTTTTAGTCTCACTATCTATTGAAGTACTGCAGTTTTTCTTTGATACAGGTATTCCGGATATCGATGATTTGATTTTTAATACTGTTGGAACGCTTATTGGAATTGGTTTATTTCATGCTATCCAGTGGATACGAAAGAAAAGAAAATATGAAAAAAAGAATCGAGTTTAAAAAAGTAACTTGAGGTTTAAATAAGTACTTTAAGTTATACTTTGCATAAGAGAAGAAGTATATTAACTGGAATGAGGTTTATGAGTGAAAACATTACAATTAAAACAAAAAGCTGTTCAACGAGTATTGAAAGGCAACCCATTATTGATCAATGAAGACTTTGTAGAGCCATTGAATGAAAAAGAGGGCACACTTGTCAAGTTAAGCGATCAAAATAATCGCTTTGTGGCAACGGCTTATCTGGCAACACAAAATAAAGGAAATGGCTGGGTGTTAACATTGAATCCTAATGAAGTCATTACTGAAAATTTTTACGCGCGCTTATTTTTACAAGCTGCTGAGGTGAGAGAAGCACTAAAAGCGGATGATACAACGACAGCTTATCGTTTCTTTAATGGAGAAGGGGATGGCTTAGGCGGATTGACCATTGATGTATATGAAGAATACTACGTCTTTTCTTGGTACAGCGAAGGTATCTTTGAACACCAACAAGCAATTTATCGAGCTTTCCAACAAGCAGTTCCTGAAGCAAAAGGGATCTATCAAAAATTCCGTTACAAGCGTCCAGACGGTCTATTATCAGAATTTGTTTCCGGTCAAGAAGCTCCAGAACCATTGATCATTCAAGAAAACGGAATCCATTATGCGACTTATTTAGATGATGGACTGATGACAGGGATTTTTCTTGATCAGCGTCATGTCCGCAACAGTCTGATGGAAAAATATTCTGTTGGCAGAAGGGTGTTAAATACTTTTAGCTACACTGGTGCTTTTTCAGTTGCAGCAGCTCTTGGAGGAGCTGTTGAGACCGTTAGTGTGGATTTAGCGAAGCGCAGTTTACCTAAAACGGAAGAACAGTTTACTGTAAACGAGTTAAGCTTGGAAAACCATAAAATTCGTGTGATGGATGTATTTGATTATTTCAAATATGCTGTCCGTAAAAAACTGGTCTTCGATACTATAGTGGTCGATCCACCCAGCTTTGCCCGTTCGAAAAAAAGAACGTTCAGTGTAGCGAAAAATTATACAGCGTTGTTAGAAGATATCATTGATATTACGAGTGACGGCGGTACAATCATTGCATCTACAAACTCTGCTGCAGTATCTACCAAACGTTTTGAGTCCTTTATCAATGAAGCCTTTAAGAATAAAGAATCACGGTATAGAATTCTGGAAAAGCATACTCTTCCAGAAGATTTTAAAGTCAATCCACATTTTAAAGAAGGCAATTACTTGAAAGTGTACATTATCCAAAAAGGTTGATTCTTTTATAGAAAGAAGTTTTTAGGATGGGAAAGAAAGCAAAAATTCAAAAAACAAATGCAATTCGACTACTTGAAAAGAATGCTGTTTCTTTTCAAGTGCATACTTTTCCGTGGAGTGAAGATCACTTAAGCGCGAAAGATGCGATGGAAAAATTATCAGTCCCTAAAGAACAACTTTTTAAAACACTGGTCACGGTAGGAGATAAGACAGGAGTAGTGATAGCTGTCATTCCAGGAACTAGTGAACTTGATTTAAAAGCGTTGGCTAAAGCAAGCGGGAATAAAAAAATCGTCATGCTTCATATGAATGATTTGCTGGCTACCACGGGCTATATACGAGGCGGTTGTTCGCCAATAGGCATGAAAAAGGATTTTCCTACTTATTTATCTATTCTAGCTGAAGATATGGAGAGCATCATTGTTTCAGCAGGGAAAAGAGGTATGCAAGTAGAATTAACGCCAAGTGATTTAAAGTCTATTACAAATGGAGTGTTTGCTGAAATTGAAGCAGTAAATCCATAAAGAGAACACGCAAAAAAGAACTCTAAAGGAGCGATTGTCCAGCAATCGCTCCTTTAGAGTTCTTTTTAATAATGACTTACATAACGCTTCTTTTTATTCATTTGAACACAGTTGTAAACAAAGGTTGCTGTATGAAGAAAGAAGATAATGGTTGAATACCCTATCAGTAAAAGTATAAAATTATCAGTTGGAATATTTAGTTCGTCATAGAGTATACCTGAAAAGAAGGACACAAAAATCACTGTTACAAAAGTTGTCAGAGAAGGCAGCCATAATAATACACTATTTTTTATGGCAGATTTCCTCTCTTTTCCGACAAAAAAAGAGCCGGCAAATAGCAAAGTTAATGTAAGACTTAGAAAGATAAAAACCGCTTGAAAAGAAGACCAATAAAGACTGTAGATAGGGTGCATCGTCATTATCCTTTCCGAATAGAAGTATTTTATATGTAAATCTTAATGTAAGCGTACACTACGAAAAGCAATAAAGAAATAGCCAAGAGAGAATGTTAAACAAACCTTTAGATTTGGAGGGAAATATGAAACAAATCTAAAGGTTGCTGGACTATTCGTTTGTAAGAGTGACAATAATGAAATGGGGTTTATTATTGATGCGTAAGGGGAAGAGACTATTCCCAATTCCACGGCTGACAACTAATTTTTGGTCAGGATTTTGAGAAGCAGGGTAAATCCCTGATGTGTATGTGGGAAAGAAACCTTGTCCTGGAGCAAATAAGGGACCTATGATCGGCAAACGAATTTGCCCTCCGTGAGCATGACCGCTAAAAATAATATCCGGTTGTATAGCTGGATTATCGGTTAGATAGGATTCAAAATATTCTGGATGGTGTGCCAATACTAAAGTGGGTAATCTGGTAGTGTCGTGCGTCATTGGTAGCTCTGACATCATTTCTCCATCTTTCAAACCAACGATGGCTAAAGATTCTTCGTGAACAGTAACTACGTTTGTTTCATTTTCCAGCAGAACGACGCCATTTTGGACCATAACCTCATTCCATTCTTCCAATTGGCCGCTTGAAGTTTCGTGGTTTCCAGACACCGAGTAAGTAGGGGCTATTTGAGACAACTCAGCTACTAATTCGGCTAACGGAGTAGTGGCTATATCTGCCGATCGATCCATCAAATCACCCGTTAAGAAAATCAAATCAGGCTCAGCTTTTTTCGTTTCTGCAATCAACACAGCAGGATCGATCCGACTTCTCGGAAAATGGATATCTGATAGGTGAACGATCTTTAACTGATCGAGTTCTTTCGGAAGTTCAGGTAATTCAATGAAGAGCTGTTCAACTTCTAGAGTACGATTCTCACGATAACCATGAAGCATTACCAGCAAAAACAGAAAGAAGAAACAAAGTAAACCAATGAGTAGTTTTTTCAAGAAGACACCTCCGTTGGACGAAATGTAAAAAAAGACGGGAAAAATCTCCCGTCCGATTCAGATATTATTGCTGTGATGAGCTAGGTAAAGAAGCGATTTTTTGATCGTCCATAAAATAATCCCTGATATCCATCCAGTTGTATACTCGTTCATAGGAGCAAGGGTCTTGATTGAGAGAGTTGGTGTACAACAGCCCAGTACCAGAAAAACGATCCAATTGACGAATAGAATCGTCAATCAGGTAATCAGCATGGATAATGCTTTTTTCTCCACAAAAAACAAAGTGTTGGGGATTTAGAAAATCAAAGTGTTCTAATAACCATTCATATTTTGCTTTGAATGTATTAGGAACATCCATAGCAGCTGTTGCGATGTATAGGTCGTAATGTTCATTCAACTCGCGTAAAACTTTTTGAGCATCTTTCATTACAGGAATTTTTCTGAAAAAATCATACGTATTGATGAGAGGATAAAGTTCTTTAATGACATTTACAATATCAAAATCAGGGTGCTGAGCAATGTAATCTTCTGTAGACTCAAACGTGACTTGATATTCTTTCTTGTACAATTCTATAAAACTCACTTCCATGTCAGCCAATACTTGGTCCATGTCGATCGCAATACGTTTTTTCATAGTGACAAAATCCTTTCAAATGAAGAGTTATTTTCAGATAGTGTTTTAAAGTTGTATATCGGAGCTAAACCAGGCACTACGTACCCTGTTCTAGTAGAGCTACGGTCGGTAGACACTCGAGAAAAAGATAAAATCAATTGAGGAAAAAAAGCGTCCTTATTTGATTTTCCTATTTTCTTGTCGTGTCTCCCAAGCGACCTACGCATCCTGTAGTTGAGCTTCGGTCGCTTGACTTTCGGGAAAAATCATTCTCTTTTTTGAGGATAAAAAGCATCCTCTAAAAAGAGAATAGATTTTCCCTTCAAGCCAAACCAGCGACTTACGCATCCTGATAGTAGAGCTGCGAGGCCTAGCAATTTTGCAAAAAAGATAAATTATGATTGGGACTGAGAAACGCCCCAATCATAATTTCCTATTTTTGCGTCATTGCTCCCGAGGCCTCTCCGCATCCTGTGCGGCGTGCTTTCCGGCTATTCTTCCGGTTATAAATGCACCTGTGATGTTGTACCCTCCAGTGTATCCGTTGTAATCTAGAAATTCGCCGCTGAAATAAAGTCCTTGGGTTAATTTGCTCTCCATGGTTTTAGGGTTCACTTCTTTTGTATTCACGCCTCCGCCTGTAACAAAAGCTTTTTCAATGGGCAGCGAACCATTGACTTGGAAACGAAAATCTTTTAAAAATTCCACAAAAAGGTCCAGCTGTTGAACCGTTAGTTGTTTTAAAGGTGTATTTTCTTCAACATTCAGTCGTCCTAATCCAAATAACAAGAAACGTTCAGGAACAAAGCCTTTTAAGGCATTTTTAACTGCTTTGTCTCCGTCAGTTTTAATCAATTTTTGCAAGTGTTGTTTTAATTCATGAGCGGTAGTTTGCGGCACTGAATCGATCGTCATTGTCACCGATTCTGTTTTGTCTCGTTTCAATGTTTGGTGAATAAACATTGAGCAGCGCAATACAGCTGGACCAGAAACACCAAAGTGGGTAAAAATCATATCCATTTGATGTGAGACAACGTTTTTCCCTTTTTTATTGAGAACACTTAAATTTATGTCTCGTAAAGAAAGACCTTGTAAAGTGCGGTCTTGGATAAACGGTTCAGCAGAAGTCACGGGTGACTCTGTCGGATACAATTCTTTTATCGTATGCCCAGCTTTTTTAGCCCATTTGTAACCATCTCCGGTTGAACCTGTTCGAGGCATCGCTTTTCCACCGACTGATAAAACGACTGATGAGGCCGTTAACGTCCGTCCATCTTTCAACAAGACACCTTTTACTTTATTGTCTTCATATAAGACTGTTTCCACAGGAGCATCGGTATACACTTGGATATTTAAGCGATCCATGATTTTAATCAATGTCTCTAAAATCGTTCTAGCTTTATCCGTAGTTGGAAACATACGGCCATGATCTTCTTCTTTTAAGGCTACACCGTTAGAGCGGAAAAAATCCATAATGTCATAATTATCGTATTGTGCAAATGCACTATACAAGAAACGTCCGTTACCAGGAATGTGTGCGATAATTTCTTCTTTATCGCGGTTATTGGTAACATTGCAACGTCCATTTCCAGTTACTAACAGTTTTCTTCCTAATGTTTTGTTTTTTTCGACCAATATGACTTTAGCGCCATTTTCAGCAGCAGAGATAGCAGCCATCATACCGCTTGTTCCTCCACCGACTACAATTACAGTTGCATCCATTTGTTTAACTCCTTAATTACTAGTTGCTAGTCTTTTTTAGTAGTTTTATTTTAGCACATTTAAGCCCTGTTCACCTAAATTAGTCCATAATCCGCTTTTATCTGTGAAAATAGATGAAATTCCCTAAAGAAAGTATGAGAAAACAGGAGGAAAGATTTTATTTAAGCTCACTTATTGTTAATATGTAGTGTAATGATTTAATCAAGAATTTAATAGAGAGTGGACGGATGAAGATGAACTATTTTAGAAAGCTCCCTGTAACAATAGGGAAAGAAAGGCAATCAGGATTGCCTAAAGAATTAAAAACGATGGATCTGATTTTATTAGGTTTAGGAGCCATTGTTGGGACGGGGATTTTTGTCATCACCGGAACAGCTAGTGCGGTAACTGCAGGACCGGCTTTAATTATTTCGTTCATTATTGCAGCTTTTTCTTGTGCACTAAGCGCATTGTGTTTTGCTGAATTTGCTTCAAGAATGCCGGTATCTGGAGGAGCCTATTCTTATGGGTACGCTATTTTTGGTGAAATTGTCGGCTGGCTTGTCGGTTGGTTGATGCTGTGTCAATATTTATTGGCGTGTGCTTCTGTAGCTTCAGGGTGGTCCGGGTATTTGAATGGATTTTTAACAGGTCTAGGTATTGGGCTGCCTTCTGCTTTGCGAGCTTCTTACAATGCAGCAAAGGGTACTTATATTGATTTGATCGCTGTTTTAGTAACGCTTATCGTCAGCTATTTAGTTATGCAAGGAGCTAAAAAAGCTCTTCGTTTGAACAGTATGATGGTGTATGTGAAATTTGGATTGATTGCATTATTTTTAGTGGTTGGTGTGTTTTATGTTAAACCGGAAAATTGGACACCGTTTGCACCTTTTGGTTTAGATGGTATTATTGAAGGAGCAGCCATTGTATTTTTTGCTTTTCTGGGATTTGATGCTGTCAGTACGGCTGCAGAAGAAACAAAAGATCCACAAAAAAGTATGCCTCGAGGAATTATTGGTTCTTTAGGAATTGCAACAGTTTTATATATTTTAGTAACCTTGGTATTGACGGGTGTCGTGCCATTTGCGAATCTGGATGTTCGTGATCCTGTATCATTTGCCATGCGTTTTATCGGACAGGATTTTGTGGCTGGAATGATTTCTGTGGGAGCCATCTTAACGCTACTGACGGTTCTTATTTCTATGATGTATGGACTAGGCAGATTGATATTCGCGATTAGCAGAGATGGATTGCTGCCTGAATTTTTAAGTGAAATAGACGAGAAAAACCATACGCCTAAAAAAGCGACCATGGTTGCTGGTGTCATTACAGCTGTTTTATCGGGAGTTGTTCCTCTAGGGAAATTGGCTGAATTGACAAATATTGTAACGTTGATGGTATTTGTGATCATGGCTGCGGGAATCATCAAATTAAGAAAAGAACATGGACAACCTGAAAAAGGGGAGTTTCGAGTCCCACTAGTTCCGGCATTGCCAATACTGTCTATTCTGGTTTGTATTTATTTAATGGTACAGTTGTCGTGGACCGTTTGGGTGTCTTTCCTAGTTTGGTTGATAATTGGGATCGTTATTTACATGGTGTATGGTTATAAACATAGTAAAATGAATACAAAAAAATAATGCTTCTATCAAACAAAGAGAATAGTTAAGCCTTTATAAATATGAAGGTCTAACTATTCTTTAAATGCTTTTTTTTGTTAAACTGTACGGGTATCTATATTAAATAGTAAAAACTGAAAAAACAAATTAGTTAGAAAGTGTGGAGAAAATGGCTTTTGTTAAAATAAAAGATGAGTACAAACGCTATAAAATGGGAGAAACGATTGTTGCTGCGAATGATGGAGTTACCTTTGAGATTGAAGAAGGTGAGTTCGCAGTCATCGTAGGACCAAGTGGTGCTGGAAAAACAACGGTATTGAATATTTTAGGTGGAATGGATACGGCTGATGAAGGTTTGGTTGAAATTGATGGAATAGACATTTCCGATTTTAACGACAAACAGTTGATTCGCTATCGCCGTGAATCAATAGGTTTTGTCTTCCAATCCTATAACTTAGTGCCTAATTTAACGGCAAAAGAAAACGTGGAATTGGCTTCTGAAATTTCTGTCGATGCATTGGATCCTGAAAAAGTACTTCAAGAAGTGGGATTGGGTCATCGAATGAACAATTTCCCAGCACAATTATCTGGTGGAGAACAACAACGTGTAGCGATCGCAAGAGCTCTGGCTAAACAGCCGAAGTTATTGCTTTGTGATGAACCTACTGGTGCTTTAGATTATGAAACAGGGAAACAAGTATTGAAGTTGTTGAAAGACACTTGTGAAAACTATGGTACGACCGTTATTGTGATTACTCATAATCAAGCGATCACACCGATTGCAGATCGTACCATCGAAATCAATAATGCCAAAGTACGCAAAGTTACACTGAATCCTAATCCTAAATCTGTAGCAGAGATAGAATGGTAGAGGTGAGACTTTGAAGAAAAAAACATTATGGAAAGATATTTTTCGTGAAATAGCGAAATCAAAAATGCGATTTTTATCGATTTTTTTGATTATTTTGCTTGGCGTGGCTTTTTACTCAGGAATTAAGGCTACCAGCCCCGATATGATAGACACCGCTGATACTTATTATAAAGAAAATAATTTAATGGATGTAAAAGTCCTTTCAACGTACGGACTGACAGAAGACGATATTGAGTTATTGAAAGATATCGAAGGGGCTTCTGTTGAAGCTGTTTATACGCAAGACGTGATACTGGAAGGGACAGATTTGGTCACAAAAATTGTGAGTACTTCGAATGCTGACCAACCAGATATCAATCAGCCTGTCTTAGTTGATGGCAGACTTCCTGAAAATTCAGGTGAAATAGTTCTGGATGCGAAAAGCGCGTATACAGAAGAGTATTCGATTGGTGATACGATAACGTTTAAAACAGATGATGATTCAATCAACTTAGAAGATTCTTTTACTGGTGTAACGTATGAAGTTGTTGGATTTGCCCATTCCCCTCAATTTATTGAAAATAACGCTAGAGGGAACACTTCTATTGGATCAGGGACTCTTGATGGGTTTGCTTTTATTCCTCAAGATGATTTCAATCTGGAGGTTTACACAGAAGCTTATTTAACTTTTTCAAGTGCTGAAGCTCTTCAATCTTATTCCGATAATTATGAGACGGAAGTTGAAAAAAAACAATCCGCTATTGAAGCTGCATTAAGCAATCGTCCTGAAGAGCGAAGAAAAGAGATTCAAAAACGCATTCAAGACGAGATAGATAAAGGACAAGCTGAAATCGATGATGGACGTACTGAAATTGAAGAAGGTCAGCAAGCTTTAGCAGATGCCGAAACCCAGCTGGCTAATGCCCGTGCTGAACTAGATCAAGGATGGCAAGAATACAATGACGGTGTAGCGACATTTGAAACCGAAATTGCCAATGGTCAAGCAACGATCGATCAAAAGACTCAAGAATTAGAAAATTCACGTATCGAAATTGTGAATGGAAAAGCAGAATTGGAGGCAGCGCAAGAAGAACTAGACAATTCAAAAGCTGCTCTGGAACAAGAAAGAGCATCTGGCGAAACACAGATAGCGAATGGTACGGCAGTTCTTCAAAATGCTCGTGAAACAGTTACAGTTACGATTCCCTCTGATGATCAGAATACCTTGGTAAGTGGGGCTCAAGCCATTAGTCCAGAGATAAGCGGATTAGTGAGTGGTTATTTGGCAGGTACAGTTCCTGCTCAAACAGTTCTTTCAACTATTGAAGAAGTAGAAGCTGGTTTGCCAACGGATGAAGCTGATGAGAACGCTGCTGGTATTCAAGCGTGGATCGAAACGGCTCGCACCGTGATTCAGATACCAGGTATGAATGTGCCTTTAGATCGACAAGTACAAGTAACGGAACAACTGAATGCTATGGAAGTAGAGTTGGGAGAAATGATGACCAATTACTACGATGGTGTGGTTCCGCCTGTAAATGCACTTGAAGCATTGAATACGACAGAATCCAGACTACTTTTAATTCGTGAGCAGTTAGACAATTATCAAGCCGAGTTAACTGCAGGACAGCAACAGATTGATCAACAACGAGCGCAACTTGAGGCAGCAGAAAGTCAAATCGCTGAAGGCAGAGCTGCTTTGGAAGAAGCTCAAAATGAATTGGATCAACAAAAAGAAAACGGCGAAATGGAATTGCAAGAAGCTCAAGCCGAGCTAGAACAAGGCGAAGCTGAATACGAAGATGCAGTTGCAGAATTTCAAACAGAAAAAAGAGATGCTGAAGCTGAAATCGAAGATGCTGAGGCTGAACTAGCTAAAGGGCAAAGAGAACTAGATAAAGCCAAAACAGAATTGGAAGATGTTACGCTGCCTGAATATTATGTGTTGGATCGGAATACAAATCCAGGATATGCAGAGTTTAATGATAATGCAGAACGGATCGCTTCCATTGCACAAATATTCCCAGTATTTTTCTTCCTTATCGCAGCGCTTGTTTCATTGACTACGATGACTAGAATGGTAGATGAACAACGCACACAAATTGGAACGTTAAAAGCTTTAGGGTATACCAACTGGGATATCTCAAAGAAATTCCTCGTTTACGCCTCACTAGCTAGTTTGACAGGTGCGGTGATTGGTTTACTTGTTGGCTTCCATTTGTTCCCGACGGTGATTATCAATGCGTACGGATCTTTGTACAATTTGACGTCTGTTCAAATCGGCTATTACTGGGAAGACGTTATCGTTTCCTTGATCATCGCTTTCCTATGTACCGGCTTAACAGCTTTAATAGCCGTTCGTGTTTCTCTAAAAAGTAATGCCGCCAATTTGATGCGTCCTAAAGCGCCAAAAGTTGGAAAAAGAATCTTGTTAGAACGCATTCCATTTATTTGGAATAGATTTACTTTTACACAAAAAATTACCGCTCGGAATATTTTCCGCTACAAGCGCAGAATGTTGATGACAGTTGCTGGTATTTCTGGATGTACAGCCTTGTTGTTAACTGGATTTGGATTATCGGATTCGATTTCAGATGTTGGTACTCTACAATATGGAAAAATCAACCAATACGATTCGATTGTGGCCTTGAATACGGATGCAACGGACTTTGAAAAAGAAGAATACGCCCAATTGATTGAAAATACTTCTGAATTAGAATCAGGATTGAAAGTGTATCAAGAAATTTACACTGCCGCAGAAGAAGGCGTCAATCCTCAAGATGTGACGATTTTTGTCCCAGAAACAACGGAGAACTTAGATGCATTTGTTACACTGACAAATCGTACTTCAGATGAACATTACGTTTTGTCAGATGATGGAGCTGTTGTCAGTGAAAAGCTTGCTGAGTTGTTTGACTTGCAAATAGGAGACACGTTGACATTGGAAGATGCAGACAATCAGGAAATCAGTGTCACAGTCGAACAGATTACTGAAAATTACTTGCAGCATTTTGTTTATCTTTCACCAGCTTACTATGAGTCAGCGGTAGGAGAAATTCCTGAAGCCAACACTCATTTATTGAGTTTTGATGAGTCGCAAAATTGGGAAGATGAATTTGGCCAACAACTGACACAATTAGATGCGGTCGTTGGGGTAACCTTTACCAGTTTTATTAGCGAAGCTTTCAAAGATACCTTGGAAAGCTTAGTTATTGTAACGATTGTTTTAGTTGTCTCGGCTGCTTTACTGGCATTTGTCGTATTGTATAATTTGACGAATATCAATGTATCTGAACGCATTCGTGAATTGTCCACGATCAAAGTCCTTGGTTTTTATGATAAAGAAGTGACCATGTATGTGTACCGTGAAAACTTCCTCTTAACGTTGATGGGAACAGCAGTCGGATTATTGTTGGGATTGTTATTGCATGGGTTTGTATTGAATACAGCTGAATTAGATATTATGATGTTCAGTCCGGTCATTGCGGTATCCAGTTATATTTATTCCGCGTTATTAACGATTTTATTTTCTACCATCGTTATGCTCTTCATGCATGTCAAATTAAAAAATGTAGATATGCTGGAAGCTTTAAAAACAGTAGAATAGAAGATGATTACAAAAGAGGCAGTTGCTTGATCCATAAGCGGCTGCCTTTTTTGTGGTTTGCCAACTTTTTGAAATTGACAAATAAAAATTAACCGTCTTTTAATTTTGAACCTTGTAGAAATTTATTTAGGAATATGGAGGATTACTTGCATCATCAAAGAGCTATGCTGGATGATGAAATGATGAAGTAACGGAGTCTTAACATCATTGAGCACCGCTGAGTGATGATGAACATTTTTTTGCAAACAGTGAGAAAGGGTACTAATAAGGTGCTCAACTACCATACTGTGCTTTTAAACAGTGAGATAGGGTACTAATAAGGTGCTCAACTACCATACTGTGCTTTTAAACGGTGAGATATGGTACTAATAAAGTGCTCAACTACCATACTGTGTTTGCATACTGCTCATTAAATGAATCATCTGGTATAATGAAAATGAACTTATAGACAACGATATTTTCTCAAGTTAGTTATCTTTACCCTGTAGAAAAGGAAGTGACTGCAGTGTCCCTTTGTTTACGTACATTAAAAATAGCTCTTTCAACCGTAGTCGCAATTTTTATAGCCGATTTTCTTCAATTGGATTCTAGTATATCTGCTGGAATTATTGCCATATTAAGTGTGCTGGACACACGGAAAACTTCATTTGAAATTGCTGTTCAAAGAGTCATATCCACTCTGTTAGCCTTAGGAATAGCTACAGTGCTCTTCCAATTATTTGGTTTTTCAACGCTGGTTTTTGGATTGTATTTGCTTCTTTACGTCCCCAGCGCTTACAAATTAAACGTCCAATCTGGGATTGCTCCTTGTTCAGTATTGGTTACTCATTTATTGATTGCTGAAAGCACGTCGTCAGGTTTATTACTAAATGAATTACTATTGATGTTGATCGGTGCTGGAATGGCCTTATTGGTCAATTTATACATGCCTTCTAAAGCAGATAAAATCACTGATATTCGAAATAAAGTAGAAGAACAAATGCAAAAGATCTTATATCAAATTGATGGCTGTTTACAAAACGGAATCCAAACAGATATTTCAGATACTGAATTGAGAACATTGGATCAATTATTGGAAGAAGGGATCCTATTAGCTCACAATGAAGCAGATAATCGCTTCATCAATCAATCGTATTACAGTATCCGCTATTTTGAGATGCGCAAAACACAAGCTAGGATATTAGAACAGATGCAGCACAATTTGAAACAAATCTCTATTCCTCTGCTGCAAAGTAAAATACTGGCTGGAATGTATTATTTAACGGCTGAAACATTGCATGAGTACAATCCTGGAATCAACCTATTGGAAGAGATCGATGAGCTGACACGTTACTTTAGAGAAAGCGATTTGCCGCAAACGAGAGAAGAATTTGAAAAAAGAGCGATATTATTTCAATTACTCAATGATTTTGAACGATTCCTTCTAATCAAGAAAGACTTTTTCGACGAATACCGCAATGAATTATTTACTCAAAACAGTAGTCTTTAGGTGCTGTGCGTATACAGTTCAAGTATAATATTATGTAAGAAGAGGAGTACAAAAAGGAGGAGTTTTTATGGAACGATTCCAAAAAATCCGTATGACATTTCTAGTAGCAGCAGTATTAGGCGTAACAGCTTGTGGGAGTCAATCAGGAGACCCAGAGGAGTCGAGTACTAACGAAAGCTCACAAAGTTCTTCTTCCGAAGCGGAAGAAAGCAGTGTATCTGAATCCAGCACACAGGAGCCAACAGAATCTATTTATACGACAAAAGACTTTTTTCCAAATACCGATAATCTTCATTATGAATACACAGGTGAAGGAATTGAGTATGCGGGTTTTTCTGAATCTACTGTTTACTCGACTGAAAACCGAAAACAATTTTCTCGCAATAATGGAGGAACTGAAGTTGCGGAGGTAATTGCTTTACAAGAGGATCAACTTGTTGTTCTTTATCATAAAGGAGAAGTTTATTATCGCGAAAATGCATTGGAAAAATCCAATGAGCCTATCGAAATACTGTTGCAAAGTCCATTTCAAGTAGGAGCCAGCTGGGAAATACCAGATGGACGCACTAAAACAATCACTGGACTTGAAGTACCTGTGACTACAGAGCTGGCTGAATATGAAACGTTGGAAGTGACGACTGAATGGGATAATGAATCAGCTGTAGTCGTGGACTATTATGCACCTGAAATTGGCTTAGTAAAAAGTGTCTTTACAGATGATGAAGGAAATGAAGTCATTACTGAAATTCAATCCATTACGGAAACTCCTTTTGAACAAACAATTCGCTTTTATTACCCTAACTTTGAATCAGAGCAAGTCGAATACGTCAATAAAACTGTTCAAATGAATACCAATGATAGTACGAAAGATGCAATAGAATCTGCTTACAAAGAAATTCCAGAAGGGTTAACACCTGTGTTATCTGAAAATGTTGACATCAATACACTATATTTGAACGATGATGGCAGAGTTTATGTAGATTTTTCACAAGAATTGATGGATGAAATGAATGCTGGGTCTTTAGTCGAACAGTTAATTGTAGAAAGTTTAGTAAATACCATTGGAAATTATTACGACGTAACGGAAGTGTATCTGACAGTAGCCGGAAAGCCGTATCAAACAGGACATATCGAGCAACAAGAAGGAGACTTTTTCCAAGTCGATGTAGAAGGGATACCAGAATTTCAATTAACGGAATAACGTCTAAATAATCATGAAAACAGTTGAACAGCTGCTCACCATAGTTCCCCTATCGTAAAAACTGTTCAATCAGAACACAAACTTCCAAAAACAATGAATCACTTATCGAGTGAATGAAAATTACTTTGCCAATAGGAATGATCCTCATTCTGATATTTCACAATTGATCCCTGCCATAGACCATAATTAAATCTGAAAGCGGTTGACCCAGAAAATGGTGTCAGCTGCTTTTTGAATATCCTAAATAATCAACAGACCAGACGAATTGAATAGTAAATATTTTCCGTTACAGTGCTGGAATTTCTCCAAAAAAGTTAGTAAAGCGCATTCTTTTGTGTAGCTGGAAAATATCTTTCGTTATCCTAAAAAAACTATTGATTAAATATTCTGAATATTCTATACTAAGGAGCATCAACAGTTTTCTTATTTGATTTTAATGTTTCTAATAAATTCTGAATAGATTGAAAACTAGTAGAAATACGGATAAAACGGGGGAGTTTCATAAATGAAAAAGAAATTATTGTTAGGACTTGCAGCTTTGTCTGTATTTGCAACAGCTTGTGGTGCTGGGGGCAGCACTGCGGATGGGGATACCATTAAATTAGGAGCAATGTTTGAAAAAACAGGTCCAGTTTCTGCTTATGGTTCAGCGGAATCGAACGGTGTAAAGTTAGCTGTTAAAGAAATCAATGAAGCTGGCGGTGTTTTAGGCAAACAACTTGAAATAGTTGAATACGATACTAAATCAGATAATACGGAAGCAACCAGTATTGCAACAAGACTGGCTACAGAAGATGGAGTAGTAGCTATTGTAGGACCGGCTACATCAGGAGCCGTTCAAGCAGCCACTCAACCTATCACCAGAGCTGAGGTCCCATTAATTACACCTTCGGGAACAGCGGATAACTTGACGGTGACAGAATCAGGAGATGTGCAGCCTTTTGTTTTCCGTACGTCTTTCCAAGACTCATTCCAAGGTGTGGCATTAGCCAACTTTGCAACAGAACAATTGCAATCCAAGAAAGCAGTGATCATTGGAGATAGTTCAAGTGATTATGCAGTAGGTTTGACGAATGCTTTTAAGGATACCTATAAAGGCGATATCGTTGCTGAAGAATACTTTACACAAGATGATACAGATTTTAGTGCGATCTTAACGAAAATCCAAAATCAAGATTTTGATGTCATCTATTTGCCAGCCTATTATGAACAAGCTGGGCTGATCTTGAAACAAGCTCGCGAAATGGGTATCGAACAACCTATTCTGGGTGGAGACGGCTTCAGCAACCAAGCTTTACTGGACTTGGCTGGCATAGAAAACGTGACAGATGTTTACTATTCAGCTCATTTCTCATTAGAAAATGAAGATGAACAAGTGCAAACTTTCATTGACAACTATACAGCCGAATACGATACGGCTCCAGACGCTTTCTCTGCTTTAGCCTATGATGCGGTATACCTAGTAGCTCAAGCACTAGAAGATGGTGGGGAAGCTACTCCAGAAGCTGTGACTGCTGCATTAGAAAGTATCGCTGATTTTGACGGAGTCACTGGAACCTTCTCAATAGATGAAAACCATAACCCTGTCAAATCAACTCTGATTATTGAAGTGCAACAAGGAAAAGAAGCAAGTACTGAAGAAATCCAACCATAAAAATAGGACATGTGAAAGGTGCGAAGCCACATACAAGCTTTGCACTTTTCCTTTTTTATCACCAAAACTATAGATTTAAAGAGAGGTGCCGAATGGATACATTTATTCAACAAATGATAAATGGCTTATCACTGGGAAGCATTTATGCGTTGATTGCGTTAGGTTACACGATGGTTTATGGAATTATTAAATTGATTAATTTTGCTCACGGCGATATATACATGGTAGGAGCGTTTGTTGGCTACACGATGATCAATTCATTTGGGATGGGATTTTTCCCAGCTCTTGTAACGGCGATGGCGTTAAGTGCGTTGTTAGGAGTATTGATTGAACGAATCGCCTATAAACCGCTTCGGAACGCTACCCGAATAGCAGTGCTGATCACAGCTATCGGAGTTTCTTATTTATTGCAAAATGGGATGCTGTATTTTTATGGTGCAGAAGTTCGAGCCTTTCCTCAAGTACTTGACAATACATTGTACAGCTTTGGAGGAATTCAGGTCAGTCAGATCCAATTGATGATTTTTGGAACGACGTTTATTTTGATGATTTTATTGCAGTTTATCGTTCAAAAAACAAAAATGGGAAAAGCGATGCGAGCAGTAAGTACAGATGCTTCAGCCGCTCAATTAATGGGAATCAATGTAGACAATACGATTTCATTTACCTTTTTCCTTGGCTCATCTTTAGCAGGAGCGGCAGGAGTGTTGGTTGGTTTGTACTACAATACTATTGATCCCATGATGGGTGTAGCTCCTGGTTTGAAAGCTTTCGTAGCAGCTGTTCTTGGAGGAATTGGAATTATCCCGGGAGCGATGATCGGCGGATTGACTATCGGAATCATTGAAACCATGGTCAGTGCATATGGGAATTCAATGATCCGAGATGCAGTGGTCTATGGAATTTTGATTCTGATTTTGATTATACGTCCTTCAGGTATCTTAGGGAAACATGTTAAAGAGAAAGTGTAGGTGGCAAAAATGAAATTAGTGAATAAAACAAATATCGGTTGGCTGATTTTAGCTGTTGCTGCCTTTTTGCTGCTGCAATTAGCTGTTTCAACTGGAATCATCAGTGCTTACTATGAAATTACGTTGGTCACTATTTTGATCAATGTGATATTAGCCGTTGGATTAAACTTGATCATCGGTTTTTCAGGACAGTTCTCGTTAGGTCATGCCGGGTTTATGGCGATTGGAGCCTACACTGCTGGAATCATCTCTAAATATTTCCCTCATTATGGAGGATTATTTCTAGGTATTATAGCAGGGATCATATTAACCAGTGTGGTTGCTTTGATCGTTGGGATTCCAACATTGCGATTAAAAGGAGATTATTTAGCGATTGCTACCTTGGGAGTAGCTGAAATCATTCGGATTGCGATCGTAAACATGCAAGGGATCACAAATGGGGCGGCTGGATTAAGTGGGATACCTTATTTAGCTAAATGGCCTTTGATATATGTATTTGCCGTATTAACGATTTTGATTGTTGTCAATTATACGCGAAGCAGTCCTGGACGAGCTACGATCTCGATTCGTGAAGATGAGATTGCTGCTGAATCGATGGGGATCAACACAACAAAATACAAGACGATCGCTTTTGTTTTAGGAGCTGCAACTGCTGCTATCGGTGGAGCATTACATGCATCTTATTTCAGTGTTATCCGACCGGGAGATTTTACATTCAATAAATCCATTGATATTTTAATCATTGTGGTTTTTGGCGGTATTGGAAGTGTGACTGGATCAGTTATTGCAGCAATTATTCTAGGTATTTTAAATGTATTTTTACAACCATTCGGTTCACTGCGTATGATTATCTACGCACTAGCTTTGATCATTATCATGATTTTCAAACCCTCTGGATTACTAGGAAATCAAGAATTTACAGTATCAGGAATACTCCGCCTCTTTGGCCGTAAATCCACTACACAAGAGGAGGGCAAATAATGAGTTTATTAGAAGTGAAAAAATTAACCAAAAATTTTGGCGGGCTTTCTGCCGTATCGAATGTCAATTTGGAACTGAACAGCAATGAATTAGTTGGCTTGATCGGTCCTAATGGCGCTGGGAAAACGACCCTTTTTAATTTGTTAACGGGTGTTTATGAGCCTTCAGAGGGGACGATCGATATTGAAACAGATGGTCAAAAGAAATCCGTCATTGGGGAAAAAACGTTTACCATCACAGATATGGGTTTTGGAAGAACTTTCCAAAACATTCGCCTGTTTAAAGATTTAACGGTACTGGATAATGTATTGATCGCGATGCACTCAAAAAGTAAAGTGGGAACGATAAAAAGTATATTGCGTTTCCCAAGCTATTATGCTTCAGAAAAAAAGATGAAACAAGAAGCGATTGAATTGTTAAAAATCTTTAGTTTGGAAAATAAAGTAACTGAATTCGCTAAAAACCTGCCTTATGGGGAACAAAGAAGGCTGGAAATTGTGCGAGCACTGGCTACCCGACCTAAAGTATTGTTTTTAGACGAACCGGCTGCAGGGATGAATCCTCAAGAAACGGCAGATCTTACAGCTTTGATTCGTCAGATTCAAAAAGATTTCGAGATTACAATTTTACTGATTGAACACGATATGTCTTTGGTCATGAATGTTTGCGAACGTATTTATGTATTGGAATACGGTCGTATGATTGCCCATGGGACACCGGAAGAGATCAAAGCAAATGACCAAGTGATTAAAGCTTATTTAGGTGGTGAGTAAATGCTGGAAGTAAAAGATTTAACAGTCCATTATGGAGTTATCGAAGCTATTCGAAATGTAACGTTTAGTGTGAATGAAGGCGAGATCGTATCTTTGATTGGGGCAAACGGGGCAGGGAAATCAACGATTCTAAAAGCTATTTCTGGATTGCACCAACCTAGTCATGGAGAAATTCTCTACGAAGGAACAGCTATTACGAAAGAAACACCTAAAAAAATCGTAGAAAAAGGCATCTCTCAAGTACCAGAGGGGCGACACATTTTTAGCGGGATGACCGTTATGGAAAATTTGGAAATGGGAGCTTTTCTCAGAAAAGATAGAGCAGAAGTACAAAATGATTTAGACAATGTCTTCAGTCGTTTCCCTATATTGAAAGAACGGATGAAGCAAGATGCAGCTACTTTGTCTGGAGGAGAACAACAAATGGTGGCAATGGGACGAGCTTTAATGAGCCGACCAAGGTTATTGCTCCTAGATGAACCTTCTATGGGATTGGCACCCATATTGATCAAAGAAATTTTTCATATCATTGAAGAGATCAACCAAACGGGTACGACTGTACTCTTGATCGAACAAAATGCTAAAATGGCTTTAAAGATAGCAAATAGAGGTTACGTATTAGAGACCGGCAATGTGGTTCAAACAGGGACAGGAAAAGAATTGCTAGAAAGTGATGTTATTCAAAAAGCTTACTTGGGAGGTTAAAAGATGTTAGTGAAAGATTACATGACAACCGAAGTTATTACTGCTGCAGAAGATACTAAAGTATTAGAAGCGTTGGATTTAATGAAGGAGAATGATTTTCACCGGTTGCCGATCGTCAAAAATGGCCGTATGATAGGATTGATCACTGAAGAGATCATTAGTGATAATTCCCCCTCAACAGCCACTTCTTTAAGTATCCATGAGTTGAATTACCTACTGACGAAAACGACTGTTGGAGATATCATGTGCAGTAAAGTACCGACTATTGGTCCAGAAGATTTACTGGAAGAAGCTGCCAGCAGAATGAGGGATTTAAAAGTCGGCGTATTGCCGGTAGTCCAAAATGAAAATCAACTTGTTGGAATCATCACAGACAAAGATATTTTTAGAGCATTTATTGATCTTTTAGGATACAACAATAAAGGCAGTCGTGTAGTGATCGATATACCAGAGGACCATCCCGGTATCTTAGAAGACATCACGAATATTTTAGCGGAAGCTAATGTAAGCATCAATCAAATTGCAGTATATCGAAAAGATTCATTCACTCAAGTCGTTATCCAAATGGATAGCGAGAACACGAATGACATCCAAGAAATACTAACGACTAGTGGATATACAGTCAGTTCAGCTGTCTACAAAGAAGGCAATTGAGCCGCAACGAAAAAGACTTTCCTTATGACTCACTAAGAGTCGAATAAGGAAAGTCTTTTTCGCTGTAAAGAGTTTTTTCTATTCAAAGTCGTATGTTAAGTCCCATTGTTCACGTAAATTATCCATAATTTCCATTACACCATGCGTCAGGGGCATATTTACATTAGGCGTTTTATGCAAAACATTTTGAGTCATTAAGTCTATCTCATAATTTAGGGCTTCAGCTGAATCCCCAGCATCGATTTCTTCTGAAGTACCATCCGGATAAGTGATTGTAGCTTTACTTGCCCGAGGGTAGTCTTGAACCGTGATATAGCCGTTTTCAAAAGCGACTATACCTACTTTAGGCATCTTAGCACGAAAAGTTAAACTCACAACGGCGATTTCATTGTCTTTATTCTTTAAGATGATCGCAGATTGTTCATCTACACCTGTTTCATATGGATTCATGGTAGTCAGAACTTCTGTTGGTTGACTGGATAAAAAGAAACGAGTGAACGCTAAAGCATAAACGCCAATATCCAGTAAAGCACCACCGGCAATATCTTTGTTGAAGAAACGATTTGTTGGATCAGCTTCTTTTAAACTCCCGAAAGAGGCTTGAATCATTTTTAATTTGCCCAGTTTTCCAGTAGCGATGATGTCTTTTAATTTGTGGAAAAGAGGCATGTGGTAGATGGTCATGGCTTCAGTTAAAACCAACTCTTTTTCTTTTGCTAAAGCAAGTGCCTCGTCTAATTCTTTATTGCTCATGGTGATAGCTTTTTCGCACAAGACATGTTTTCCGGCTTTTAGACTTTTTAAAATATACTGAGCGTGGTGGCTGTGCGGCGTAGCGATATAAATTACATCAATATCTGGATCAAACAGCATCTCCTCGTAATTGCCGTAAGCTTTTGGAATAGAATGTTTTTCAGCAAACGCATTAGCTTTATCTAAATTTCGAGAAGCAGCAGCTAATAATGTTGCATTTTCTACATTAAAAGCAGCAGCAAAACTGGATGCTAT
The DNA here is from genome assembly GCF_045528365.1 of Desemzia sp. FAM 23988. Classification (NCBI taxonomy): domain Bacteria; kingdom Bacillati; phylum Bacillota; class Bacilli; order Lactobacillales; family Carnobacteriaceae; genus Desemzia; species Desemzia sp. FAM 23988. Next base: position 70,093 of record NZ_JBGQQS010000006.1, on the reverse strand, counting down.
ATCTCCTAATCCGATGATTCCCCAATTAATTGTTGTCATATTTTTTAGAAACTCCCTTCAATGATAAAATCGTTCCGCTTCCATTATTGCTTATTCGACAAAAGAAGTACAGTCTAAATATGCTGCGAAAAAATCCTTTAGGGCGTCGCACGTCTATCTTGAAACTGTTTAGTGAAAAATAAAGCTAGAATCAAGATGAGTTCAAATGCGTTAGTCAAAGCCGCACTGGGTACTGAAAGAGGAAAGGCATTCCCAAGGAACATGATTCCTATTCCTATGAAGAACCATATCCATCCTTGTTTACGCCAGACAAAGATAGAAGAGATAATCAAAACAATAGAAACAATCAGCACCATTACTGGAACGCCGCTTGCAGCCTCAGCATTACTGTAACTTAAACCACCGTATTGCCAATTAGATATGAGCGCTAGTCCTCGCACTTCAACTATTAATTCGTACAGCATCAAACACAATGTAATCAAATAAAACGCCATGCCAATGGATTTTTTAAACGCCCACTGTACGCCGGACCTTTTTAATGTACTCAAAGAAAAGAGGACAAGCAGTGGCGTGAAAAAGGCGTGCATGTAGAATCGAGGGTAACTTAGATTCTCCAGTAAGTTTCCTTCACCAATAAAACTTCCCAAAGCCAGTATCAAATTGTCATAGACTAACCCTACGATAACCAGAATCAGTAAATTTGATAAGCTTTTCCATCCGTATTGGACCGCTAATTTGATTGTCCAAATCAGCAGTACCGAATAAGCAGCAAAGTAACCAAAAAATAAAATAGTATCGATCATAGACATCATTCCCCTTTTTGAATTGTCTTACTAATTTAACCATATAGAGTTGCCGTTTTCAGGTCAACTAGTTGACTTATCAGTAAGTAAAACTTTAGAAAGTAACGTAATAGGTGTATTATGTAAATATAAATGAAACAGCAAACATTATTCATCAGGAGGAATGATTTTTATGCATGAAGCACTAGTAGAAATCGTTTTAGGAGCAGTGAAAGAACAATATGTAACTGAAAAAGCTTTTTATTCTTCTCAATTAGGAATCTCTCCTCAAAGTTGGGATCGCTGGAAAAAAGGGAACCAAGGATTAAAAGCAGAAAATATGAGTAAAATCGCTCAATTATTTACAGATTATGAATGGATGCTGGTCCAAAAAGTTTGTCGCAATGCCATCCTTATTTCTGAAGTAGCTGAAAGCCCTGTCGCTGAATACATGACTATGAAATATCATGTGGCAAAAAAGTGGATAAAAAGCGGGTTAGCAACAATTGAAATCCGTGACAATCAAGGTGAGACAAAAGAACCTGTCCATCGCAAAATAAATCAGACGATCGTTCGAATTGAAATCGGTTACGATTTCTGGAGTTACAAAGATCGTATTGAACTGCATTTGCCTGGAATCGTTCAACAGCAAATAAAGACAGAAAAACAAGATCTTTTGGAGTGGTTTAATCAAAATGTCGCTCCTCCAGTTATCAATCAAACAGAGTAATGGATGGTTTTCAATTAAAAAAATAGGGCCCAAGTAGGTTGAAAAGAAGAAATTTTACTATAAAATAGAGTGAGTACAAACAATGATCATAAAATGAACGGAGTCCTATAAGCAATGAAATTGAAAATATTGATGACAACAGTTGCAGCATTATTGTTGGCGGGTTGTCAATCTGAATTCACTACTTCACAGAATGAATCATCCAGCTCGGCGAATAGTGAAGTGAGCAGCACAATAGAAGAATCACAAGCAAGATCGGAATCAACTTTGTCGCCTGAAGAAGAGAAAGAAAAAGCGATGATGGCAGAATTACCAGATGTTTCCACAAAAGACTGGAATCTTATTTTAGTGAACAATTGGAATCCGATCGATGAAACGCTGGAAATTCCATTGGAGGAAGCGGCGGATCAAAAAGAAATCGATGCGCGCATCATGGAGCCTTATGAGAATTGGATGAACGCGGCTTCTGAAGCTGGATACAATATCTTTTTGGCCTCTTCTTACCGTTCTGTAGACCGACAAAGAGCAAACTACAACAATAGTATCCAACAGTATATCAATGAAGGCTATTCAGAAGAAGAAGCTACTAAAATGACAGAAGATTACATTGCTGTTCCAGGAGGTAGTGAACATCACACTGGATTAGCTTTAGATATGATAGACAGCGAATGGTTAAATGCTGGAAAAGGATTAGTTCCAGAATATGATACACAGGAATCTCAACATTGGTTAGCGGATACCGCTGCAGATTATGGCTTTATCTTGCGTTTTCCAAAAGACAAAGAAGAAGCTACGGGAATAGAGTATGAGTCTTGGCATTTCCGTTATGTGGGGGTAGAAAATGCTCAATTTATCCAAAAATATGATTTAGCTTTAGAAGAGTATATTGAGCTGCTTGAAAAAGCTGGGAAAACAGAAGTGAGGTAATTATTTGAGGGTACAAGTAATCAGGAAGGAGAAACTGCGTTGGTGCAACAAAAAAAGAAACAAACTGCATACCGAAAAAAGAAGAGTAGACAAAGACGTTTTTTCCCTAGTCGCATTTTAATTGCGCTGTTTCTATTATTTTTTGTTTTCTTCGGCGCGTTAGCTGTTTTAGGCAAGTCCGTCATTGAGCCGCTGAATTCGAGCCGAGAAAAAGAAGAATTTATTGTTCAAATATCCGGTCATGCTAAAACGCTGCAAAAAGAATATAAACTGCTGCCTAGTATCAGTATAGGACAAGCTATTCTAGAATCGGACTGGGGCACCAGTGAATTAGCAACCGAAAGTAAAAATCTTTATGGGATAAAAGGCAGTGATCCAGATAATACAGAAATGATGCAGACGAAAGAATTTGTTGATGGTGAATGGATCGAAATAAAAGCGCCGTTTAGAAAATATGAAAGCTGGCAGCAATCGATGGATGATCATGCCTTATTGTTCGTAAATGGAACAGATTGGAATGCGGAACAATATACGACCGTCCTGGCAGCTGATAATTATAAAGAAGCAGCACAAGCCTTGCAGGATAATGGATACGCAACCGATCCGACGTATGCCCAAAAACTTATCGATCTGATCGAACAATACCAACTCCATCAATACGATGATTGACAGGAAGCTAAAAGGTCTCGACAGCAATGATGCAAAAAGGGAGAATGATTAACGGCGCTTTACGCCAATGGTCATGTATCTTTTTTTGCCAAATGACTTGGCCTTTCAGTTAAACTGGTCTAGGTTGCGGAAGTCATTATACTGTCTTGTTTGAAGATCTAAAAGAACCAACTTAATTTAAAGATGTGAAGAAATGAGGAAATAGACTAAAGGAGATTAGAGATCTATGTCAGCAAACAAACCAAAAAAGAAGTTGAAATTAAGTTTGGCATTATGGGGAATTATTGTAGTCGTTATAGCAGCTGTGATCGGCGGGATCAGTTGGATGGCATGGTCTTACTTCAATGGCAAAGGCTCAGACACAGCAGCTGCAGAAGAGAAATCACAAGAATTTATCGGGTACTTAGAAGCACAGGATTTTGCTGCTTTAGCCAATAGTACAACGGAATCTACTTTAGTAGATGCGGGCTATACCCGAGAACAACTGACTGAATTATACCAATCGACATTTAATGAAATGCAGATCAGTAACGTTGAGGCAACAAATGTTGTCTTTGATGAAAATGAGACGGATGACACTTATGATTTTTCTTATCAATTAAATTTGACGTCTCCAATAGGAGCTATAGAAGAACTGGTCTACTCAGCTTCTTTGACAAAGAATGAAGAAGGAGATTTTACAGTCGATTGGAATCCAAACTTGATTGTACCAGGTATGGAACCAGGAGATACGGTCGATGCGCAATTTTCAAAAGGCGAACGTGGGAATATTTTGGACAAGGATGGAGATCCTTTAGCTATAGCGGGCACATGGTTACAAGCTGGATTGCATCCATCGCTTTTAGGTGAAGGGGAAGCAAGGACAGAAAATCTAACTCAAATCAGTGAAACTTTTGAAGTTCCATTGGAGCACTTGGAAGAACTTTTAGGACAAAGTTGGGTCACTGGGGATTCATTTGTGCCGTTTAAAGTAATGGCTACGGAAGATTCTGTTCAGGCTACAGGCGTTGTCTATCAAGAATTATCTATGCGCACGTATCCTTTGAATGAAGCAGCAGCTCATTTGATTGGTTATGTAGGAGAAGTATCGGCTGAAGATGTGGAAAATAATCCTGCTTTAGCAGCTGGGGATATGATTGGAAAATCAGGACTAGAAGCCGCATTTGATGCACAGTTGAGAGGTAAGATAGGCGGAAAAATCGTTTTGAACGATGTCCAAGGAGAAACAAAGACTGCTTTAAAAGAAGCTGAAATTACCAATGGAGAAGATGTTCAATTAACGATCGATGCTGATGTTCAACAAAAAGCCTATGAGGAACTTGAAGGAGTCAATGGATCTGTAGTAGTGATGAATCCTGAAGACGGAAGTTTATTGGCTCTTGCCAGTACACCATCTTATGACGCTGGTTTAATGACTCGCGGAATCACAAATGAAGCTTATCAAGCTTATCTGGATGATGAAAATTCTCCTTTCTTAGCGCGATACGCAGCTCGATTTGCTCCCGGTTCAACATTTAAGATGATCACAGCAGGGATAGGGCTAGATTCGGGGATCACAACTCCAGAAGAAGTCCATGAGATAGAAGGAGATACTTGGCAAGCCAATGCATCTTGGGGAAATTACTCTGTTCACCGTGTGACTGTAGTACCTGAAGTTACTTTGAAAGATGCGCTAGTTTACTCAGACAATATTTTCTTTGCTCAAGAAGCTTTGGAGATGGGACAAGAAACTGTTGAAAACGGAATGGCGAAATTCATTTTTGGCGAAAGTTTAAATCTGCCATTTTCAATGGAACCTGCTCAATTGTCTAATTCAGGTACACTAGATACAGAACTTTTATTGGCGGATACAGCCTATGGACAAGGAGAATTGTTGATGAGTCCGGTTCAGCAAGTGGTATCGTACAGCCCATTTGTCAACGGTGGAAATTTGATTTATCCAAAGCTAACCAGTGACCAGGAAACAAACGAAACGAAGCAAGTTGTAACGGCTGAATCTGCTGAATTGATTCGTTCTTATTTATTGGAAGTAGTGGATAATCAAAATGGGACAGCACATCAGTTAGCTGATCTTCCATATACTGTTGGTGCCAAAACAGGAACGGCTGAATTCCAGGGTCTGGAAGAGAACGAGGACAATGGATTTATTATGGCTTTTGATGCAGATGAAAACTCTTATGTCATGATTGGTTTAGTTGAAGGAAGAACGAGTGGAGAAGTGATTACCATTTTGAAACCTCTGTTGCAGGAAATGCCTACACTACTGCAATAAATTATAATCGGACGAATGTTTGATTAAAAAATGATGAGAATCAAATGTTGAAATAATTTATAAAAAATGGTACATTAATGATGTTTTAAGTGATATAAAAATTTGTATCTATATATTTAAAGGAGAAGATGTTAAATGACCCCAGACTCGGGAAGTGATTCGTCACTGAGTGTCCAGATAATTTTAATTGTAGTATTAACCGCAATCAATGCGTTGTTCGCAGCAGCAGAAATGGCCTTTGTTTCTTTAGACAAAGGGAAAATAAACGAAAAAGCTATCGATGGAGATAAGAAAGCGAAGAATGTGCTGAAATTGTTAGCCAATTCAGACAACTTTTTATCTACCATACAAGTAGCCATTACGTTAGCAGGTTTCTTAAACAGTGCCTCTGCGGCTACCTCTTTAGCTATTCGTTTTACACCGTTATTAGGAAATATTCCTGGTGCTCAAACCATTGCCGTTGTGATTGTGACAATTATTATTTCGTATATCACGCTTGTATTTGGAGAACTGTTCCCAAAGACCGTTGCGTTACAGCGTTCAGAAAGTGTTGCTCTTGGTACTGCTGGTATTATATTAGGGGTACAAAAGTTTATGATGCCTTTTGTAAAACTTTTATCTTTATCAACAAACCTGCTGAAGAAAATTACACCAATCGAATTTTCTGAAGAAGAAGAGAAGATGACGCGTGACGAATTCCGTTCTTATTTGGATCAAAGTCAAAAAGACGAAGCGATTGATATAGCTGAATTTTCAATGTTGAAAGGTGTGTTATCTCTAGATACCAAAATGGCTAAAGAAGTCATGGTTCCTAGAACAGACACTTTTATGATTGATTATGATGATGGGAACGAGGAAAACATCCCTAAACTTTTAGATATACCTTATTCACGTATTCCTGTTTATTTTGAAGATAAAGACAATATTATCGGGATCATTCATGTCAAAAACTTGTTAAGAGAAAGCCGAAACCGTAATATTGATGAAATTGATTTAAAAGATGTATTAAATGAACCTTTATTTGTTCCAGAAACCATCTATATCGATGATTTGATTTATGAACTAAGAAGAACACGAAATCAAATGGCTATATTGAACGATGAATATGGTGGAGTAGTTGGTATCGTTACATTAGAAGATGTTGTAGAAGAAATTGTGGGAGATATTGACGATGAGTATGACGAGGTCTATGCCTTGATCGAAAAAATCAATGATAACCGCTACTTAGTAGATGGATCTACTCAATTGTCAAAATTCAATGAGTTTTTTGACACCAATATCGAGTCTTCTGATGTGGATACTATTGCCGGTTTCTTTATTATTGAATATGGAAACATACCACGAGATGGAGATGACGCATTTGTAGAGTATGGGAACTTCTTACTTAAAGCAAATGAAATAGAATCTTCACGTATCAGTAATATAATCGTTGAAATTATAGATGAAAAAAAAGAAATTGATGAGCCTTCGCAAGACGAAGAAGAATAAACGCATAAAGGGTTAAACCAGCCACTGGTTTAACCTTTTATTCTATTACTATTTGTATACAAATTTAGACTTTGAAGCGATTTTGGTATCTGGTATCCAATTCTTGCTTCACGGACTTGTCTTAAACGTGTTGCGCAAGATAGACTCTCTATGATTTCAATTGGAAAAAGAGAACTCTACGAGAGTCTAAACGCCTTGCTCCACGCTCTAAAAAGGATTCTGCACTATTTGACGTTGGTAAGTAAAAAATCATTTCTTTTAACGTTAGAAGATGAAGAGCTCTAAAAAATTGTAGGGGGAAAATAGAAAAATGAAATTACTTGAGGAAAAAATAGTTCAAGATGGTCGTGTATTAAGTGAAGGGGTTTTGAAAGTAGATAGTTTTATCAACCATCAAATCGATCCTCAACTAATGAAAGCCATTGGCGAAGAGTTTGGCAATTACTTTAAACACAAAGGCATCACAAAAATCATTACAATTGAAGCTTCTGGAATTGCTCCAGCTGTTTTTGCGGGTATCTCTTTAAATGTCCCAGTAATCGTAGCGAAAAAGAATGTAGGAATCACAATGACTGATGAATTGGCGATAGCTGACGTCTATTCATTTACAAAGCAAACAAATTACAGCATTTCGATTTCAAAAACATTTTTAAGTGAGCAAGATACTGTTTTGATCATCGATGATTTTTTAGCCAATGGACAAGCTGCATTGGGTTTAATGGAAATTTGTCAACAATTGGACGTATCAGTTGCAGGTATCGGAATCGTTATTGAAAAATCCTTTCAAACCGGCCGTGCGTTACTGGAAGAAAAAGGAATGGAAATTTATTCCTTAGCCAGAATCCAATCGCTGACAAATGGTGAAGTTAGGTTTGCTGATTAATCGTGTGACAGAATACTTTGCGTTTGATTTATGAAGCGATATAGCCTAATGTTATCATTATAGGAAACTGTATGAGTTAACTTGCAGTAGGAGATTTTCAGAAGAGGAGAGTACACTATTAAATGGAAATAGATTTAGGATTATTACTGGTGATTTTTGTGATCAATGTCAGTTATGTAACGTTGATGACAATTCGAATGATGCTGACGATGAAAGGTTATCGATTAGCTGCACCTTTGCTGTCTATGCTGGAAGTGACTATCTACATCGTTGGTTTAGGACTCGTATTGGATCGTTTAGACAATTTCGTGAACATATTTGTATATGCTTTAGGATATGGTGTCGGTATTCTTGCAGGAATGAAAATCGAAGAATACTTAGCATTGGGTTACATCATGGTAACAGCTATTATTCCTTCGATTGAGAACGATATACCTAGTAAGTTGCGCGAACTCGGATATGGAGTAACAACCAGTTTTGCATTGGGCAAAGAAGGCGACCGGATGGTGTTAGAAATTCTTACACTTCGGAAGACGGAACGGAAATTGTATCAGCAAATTGAAGAATTGGCTCCTAAAGCATTTGTTATTTCTTATGAACCGAAATACATCAGCGGTGGATTTTGGACAAAACGCGTGAAGAAAAGAAGAAAAGAAATCAAAATGGAACAAAAAGAGTAAGATTAAGAAGGTAGGGATGAATCGTGGCAAATGTGATAACTCCTGATAAAACAATAGGAATCATTGGTGGAGGAGTTTTAGGGAGAATGCTGGCGTTAGCTGCAAAAAAAATGGGCTATCGAGTAGGCATTCTTGATCCGATGCCTGAATGTTCAGCAGCACAAGCAGCTGATTGGCAATTGGTCGGAGATATCAATGATCCTAATCTTCTAACCGAGATGGCGTTTAAGTGTGACGTGGTAACGATGGAGGCTGAGCATGTATTTCCTGAATCAGCACGAAGAGTTTCTAGAACAGTAGCTTTTCCTCAAGGAACAGAGTTATTGGATATTGCTCAAGATAGAATATTGGAAAAAGCTTATTTAGAAGCAGCCAATTTTAATATTGCACCGTATGCGACGATTGTATCAGCTGAAGATATAGAATCAGCGAGCAGAGAACTAGGATTTCCTTGTGCGTTAAAGACCCTGCATCGAGATAAAAGCAAGAAACAAAAAGTGATTTTGTATAGCGAAGAAGATTTTGAGCGCAGTAAATCATTGCTTGTTCATGGAACGTGCATTTTAGAAGCGTTAATTCCATTTGAAAGACAATTGTCGGTGTCTGTGGTCAGAAACGCTAAAGGAGAAATGCGTATTTTTCCCGTTTCTGAGAACTTGTACCGTAACGACTTACTGTATGAAACTATTTTTCCTTCACATATCACTGAAGAAGTAGATGAAGAAGTGAAACGGATTGGACAGTTGATCGCTGAAAGAAGCAATTTAGTCGGTACACTTACTGTTGAACTGCTATTAACGTCAAGTGGGGCTCTCTATGTGGATGATATTACTCCAACTATTCATGACAGTGGCTTGAGTACATTAGATGCTTGCTCTACTTCTCTTTTTGACAGTCATATCCGTGCGATTTGTGGATGGCCTTTGCCAGAGATAAAGTTGCTTTCTCGAGCAATCACTGTAAAAACATTGAATGAGAATCAAACAGAGGTAGAAAATCAGCTTCAACTTAAACCCAATTGGCACTTTTATTATTATGGTGTCAAAGAATCTACTGAGCATCAAGCTATTGGACACATCACTGTTTTAACGGAGGATATTGAGTCTGCGCTTAATTTGCTAAGGGATACGGGAATTCTGCTTTAAAAGGATTAATGGATAGACCAATGCAGGTAATCTGCACTGGTCTTTTTGTAAAAAAGTTAGATAATTCATGACAGATGATGTCCATACTGCTAAACTAATACTGTCAGAAAAAATGGATTGAAAATTCATTTGATAGATGAATGAGGCAAAACTCAGAATTGAGGAGATTACAAAATGATTGAACGTTATACGAGACCTGAAATGGGAGCTATTTGGACTGATGAGAATCGTTACAAAGCTTGGCTGGAAGTTGAGATTTTGGCAGATGAAGCATGGGCGGAATTAGGAGAAATTCCAAAAGAGGATGCAGAACAAATACGAAAAAATGCCTCTTTTGATGTGGAACGTATTCTTGAGATTGAACTGGAGACACGTCATGATGTGGTGGCATTTACACGAGCTGTTTCTGAAACTTTAGGTGAAGAACGCAAATGGGTTCATTACGGATTGACAAGCACTGATGTGGTGGATACGGCGTATGGGTATTTACTCAAACAAGCAAATGATATTTTACGCCAAGATTTGCAAAACTTTTTAGTTATTGTTGGAGAAAAAGCCAAAGAACATAAGTACACTGTTATGATGGGAAGAACGCACGGTGTACATGCGGAGCCTACTACATTTGGTTTGAAACTAGGAACTTGGTATTCTGAAATGAAACGTCATATTGAGCGTTTTGAACATGCTGCTAAAGGTGTTGAAGCTGGAAAAATCAGTGGTGCAGTGGGAACATTTGCGAATACGCCGTTGGAAGTAGAAGAATATGTCTGCACACATCTAGGCATTCGCGCTCAAGAAATTTCTACGCAGGTCTTGCCTCGTGATTTGCACGCAGAATACGTCGCTTCTATTTCTTTGATCGCAACCAGTATTGAACGATTTGCAACGGAAATTCGCGGATTGCAAAAGTCAGAAACACGTGAAGTGGAAGAATTTTTTGCAAAAGGACAAAAAGGGTCCTCTGCAATGCCTCATAAACGAAACCCTATTGGCTCCGAAAATGTGACTGGATTAGCGCGTGTAATTAGAGGTCATATGATCACAGCTTATGAAAATGTCAGCTTATGGCATGAAAGAGATATTTCACATTCTTCAGCAGAGCGTATCATTATCCCAGATTCTACGATTCTATTGAATTATATGTTGAATCGTTTTGGAAATATTGTGAAAAAACTCACCGTTCTTCCGGAAAATATGTTGCGGAATATGGAGGCTACATTTGGCCTGATTTACAGCCAACGCGTATTGTTGAAGTTGATTGATAAAGGGATGAGCCGTGAAGCAGCCTATGATCTAGTGCAGCCGAAAACCGCTATTGCATGGGATGAACAAACTCAGTTCAGACCTTTGTTGGAGCAAGATGAGCGTATCACAGAAGTTTTGTCTAAAGAAGAACTGGATGATGCTTTTGACTATCATTACCATTTAAAAAATGTCGACAAGGTATTTGAACGTTTAGGACTGGGTGATTAAGCTCGTGAGGGGCATACTTTCATGATGAAATAAGAAACAATGAGAACAACAAGTGAATTCTTTTAAAAACAGGAGCCAATAATTGAGTTGGGCTTCTGTTTGTCTGCGCAAACATAAAAAAAAGAAGCTGGTGCGGCTGTGAAAAAAGCAAAATACAATGTAATGACTGCAATGTTCATTTTTGGCTCTATGGGGTTATTTGTTAAACGGATTCAACTGTCTTCTAGTGAGATCGCTCTTTCTAGAGGACTGCTTGGTTGCTTGTTTATAGGAATAGTATTGGTTGTAAAACGGGAGAAAATTTCTTGGCGGCTCGTTAAAAAAAATAGCCTGGCATTGCTTTTTTCGGGTGGTGCAATTGGAGTAAACTGGCTGTTATTGTTTGAGTCGTATCGTTACACAACTATTTCCAATGCAACATTGAGTTATTACTTTGCTCCTGTTTTTGTGGTGTTGGTTTCTGCAGTATTGTTGAAAGAAAAATTAACAGTGAAAAAGGTGAGCTGCATTGGAATAGCTATGTCGGGAATGTTTATGATCGTCAATAGTGGAGGTATATCCAGCGTGGGGAACTCTGATCCTCTTAAAGGAATTGCTTTTGGTTTAGCTGCAGCAGTGTTTTATGCCGGTATGATGATCAGCAATAAGTTTTTGAAAGGATTTTCAGGATTGCAGAGTACATTCTTTCAATTATTGATTGCTACCGGAATATTGATCCCTTACGTCTTTTTTACGGAAGGGTTTGATCTGTTGAGGATGCCTATTGCATCGTTGCCTTATTTAGTTATCTTAGGGATCGTTCATACCGGCATCACGTATGTCATGTTTTTTTCTTCTATTCCTTATTTAAAAGGGCAGACAACTGCTATGTTAAGTTACATCGATCCTGTATCGGCTATTCTGTTTTCAACTATTTTCTTAAATGAACACCTGAGTTTGGTCCAGTTTATTGGCGGAGTATTTGTATTAGGAGCTGCATTTATCAGTGAATGGCAAGGGATACCTAAATCAAAACCTACTATGGGATAGAGTGGATCAGCAAGAGACAAAAAGGGAACTGTTTGTGGGCACAAACAGTTCCTAAAGGGGTAAGTCCTATCCAAAAAAACTAGATAGAACAATTAGTAATAGTCAACACTAGTTAAAAGTTACCATAGGATTATAAAAAAGAGGTTAGGGAAAGGTTTTCTTTTTGTAAATTTTGTGAAGTTATGCTTTTAACTGATGAGCTGAGGATCCTAGTTAGTGATTTATGATGAAGTTGTTAACGTCAGTTAGGGAGATTTTCTATATTAGTGACTAATGGTTTAAACATAGCAGCAAAAAATTGTTGAAATGCGTTCAAAATTTCTCCATGTAGAGAATAGTAGTGATTACCTAGCAGAGTGTTCAACGGATTAAAAAGAGAAATGCGCCTACAGGGTTGTTTTGTAGTTAATTGCGCAAAGAATGGTTGTAGTTAATTGCGCAAAGAATGGTATTGAATATTGTAGTGAAAGTACTTATAATCAACTAAGATAGAAAATACACAAAATTGTTTTTGTATTTAGGATGGATAAAACAAAATGACAGGTGTAAGAAAATAAAGTAGGTGAAGAAGCGAAATGGTGAAGTCAAAGAACTTGGAAACACAAGCATATTTGTACATTAAGGAAAAAATCGAGACAAGGCAATGGCTGCCTAAAACCCACATTACAGAGCAAGATTTGTCTCAAGAATTGGGTATCAGCCGTACGCCTATAAGAAGAGCTTTTTTACGTCTCCAAGCAGAAGACGTATTAGAGATTATCCCTCATAAAGGCGCTTCTATTCAAGAACCGTCCATTGATGATAAAGGCTTTCAAGACAGACTTGGATTTATTGAGATGATCCTAAACAATTATTTGCATCAAATTCAAATCAGAGAGATTGTGTTCGATGTTTCAGAACTGGAAAATTGTGTGGAGTCATTAGCTCGTTTAACAGGAAAGCGACAAGAAACAGAATTCTATGTTGCCGAAATAAAATATTGGCAAGAATTTGTTCGTTACGCAAAGAATACATATAACGTGACTTTATTTATGGATACGCTGCGCTCTTTAACACATCAAAAAAACGCAGAAATTCAAGTTGTTTTGTCTGAATCAAGAGAATTGAAAGTAAAATATTTAACCCAACTGACAAAATATTTATCCGAATCTCGATATGCATATGCACGGAAAGAAATCCGTATTTTGTTGAATCAACTCTCTCTAGCAATCATTCAAGGGATTTAACAACAGTATTTAAAAAGAAAGAACTTTTCAGAAATGAAGAGTTCTTATTGATTTCTTATGCGAAAGTATAAAGAGTGATGTGCTTTTTTTATGATAAATTTGAAGTTTTTCGTATCGTACTCAAAGAAGAATCAAACTATGGTAAAATGGACATGGAAAATGTTAAAAGACAGCATAAAAAGCAACCGTTACAAGTTTCAGACAAGCGGATAATGTACTCAAGGAATCAGAGAGGATGTAAGAATTGGTATTACGAGAAAAATTAGTGAACGGTATGAATCCCCGACAAAAAGAAGCGGTGATCCACACAGATGGACCGCTTTTGATCATGGCAGGTGCAGGAAGTGGCAAGACGCGCGTCTTGACTCATCGTATTGCTTATTTGATCCAAGAAAAAAATGTGAATCCATGGAATATTTTAGCGATCACATTTACCAATAAAGCGGCTAAAGAAATGAAAGAACGGGTAAGCCGATTGATTCAAGACGGTGGAAATGATGTTTGGGTTTCGACATTTCACTCAATGTGTGTCAGAATCTTGCGTCGTGATATTGACCGTATTGGATATACTAGGGCGTTTACGATTAGTGACCCAGGTGAACAACAAACCTTAATGAAACGAATTTTAAAAGAGCGAGACATTGATCCGAAAAAATTCAATCCGAGAGCGATTCTGGCTGAGATCAGCAATGCAAAAAATGAATTGTTGACCGCAGAAAAGTACCGTGAAACAGCTGCTTCTTATTTTCAACGGATAGTAGCGGACTGCTATGATGATTACCAAAAAGAGCTCCGTCGGAATCAAGCAGTCGATTTTGATGATTTGATCATGTTGACAACACGTTTATTCAAAGAGAGCCCTGAAACACTGCAACATTATCAAGCGAAATTTCAATACATTCACGTGGATGAGTATCAAGATACCAACCAAGCGCAATACACATTGGTACAAATGTTGGCAGCTCGTTTTAAGAACCTTTGTGTTGTGGGGGATGCTGACCAAAGTATTTATGGTTGGCGTGGAGCAAATATGGAAAATATCTTGGACTTTGAAAATGATTATCCAGAAGCAAAAGTAGTCTTATTGGAACAAAACTACCGCTCTACGAAATACATTTTACAAGCAGCCAATGATGTTATTGGAAACAACGCGAAACGAAAAGAAAAGAAACTATGGACTGACAATCACGATGGAGAAAAAATATCTTATTATCGTGCTCAAAGTGAAGGCGATGAGTCTCGCTATGTCGTTTCGAAAATGCAAGAAGAAATGAAAGAAAATCAAATAAACTACGGCGACTTTGCTGTACTATACCGTACCAATGCTCAATCTCGTAAAATAGAGGAAAGTTTGCTGCAATCCAATATTCCTTACAAAATGGTTGGCGGCCATAAATTCTATGATCGAAAAGAAATCAAAGATGTATTGGCATACTTGCGTTTGATCGCAAATCCCTCTGATAATATGAGCTTCGAACGGATCGTCAATGTTCCAAAACGAGGAGTTGGTCCAGGAACAGTAGAGAAATTAAGAGCTTTTGCTGATCTATATGACTGGTCTTTATTGGAAGCTGCGCAAAATATCGCCTTAACCAATATTACTGGAAAAGCGGCTAAGTCACTTGAAGGCTTTGGCGTATTGCTGCAAGACTTAAGCAAGATGCAAGAGTACTTGCAAATAACTGAACTAGTAGAAGAATTGTTGAAACGCAGCGGGTACCAAGAAGCTTTAGAAAATGAAAAAAGCTTGGAGTCAGAGTCGCGTTTAGAAAATATCCAAGAGTTCTTGTCTGTAACGCAACAATTTGAAAAAGATAACGCTGGTGGAGAAACGGATCTGTTAACTTTCTTAACAGACTTGTCCTTGGTCTCTGATCTAGATAATTTGGAAGCAGAAAACGGTGAAGTCACCTTAATGACGCTTCATGCTGCCAAAGGATTGGAGTTTCCGGTTGTTTTTTTGATTGGGATGGAAGAAGGGATCTTCCCCTTGTCTCGTGCCATGATGGAAGAAGAACAATTAGAAGAAGAACGTCGGTTAGCTTATGTAGGAATCACTCGTGCGGAGAAAAAACTCTATTTGACAAATGCGTACTCGCGCGTCTTATATGGACGTACACAAGCCAATGCGGCTTCTCGTTTTATAAATGAAATCAATGCAGAAATCATGGAGTCGGAAGACAAACAAGCCAGCTCTATTCCATTTAGAAATTCCGGTCCTTTCAGTAGTGTACAGAAACGAGCAGCCAGCACTCCTTATCAAACGCCAGCTCAAGCTCCAGTCACAAATAAAATCAGCAGCGGCGCAGATAAAGTAGGGTGGAATGTTGGTGACAAAGCCGCTCATAAAAAATGGGGTATCGGAACAGTCGTGAAATTGACAGGAAACGAAGATAATTTACAGTTGGATATTGCTTTTTCTGCTCCAACAGGTATCAAACGGTTATTAGCTGCTTTCGCACCCATTGAAAAAATACAATAAGAGTATTGACTGACATAGAAAGAAGGTGCTCCATTTGACAGACAAACCTGAAAAAAATCATCCACTAGATGAAGTGTCTTTTGAAGAAGCAACAGAGAGAGTTGAAGTATTAAGAGAGACTTTGGATCGGTACAGCCACGAATATTACGTGTTGGATAAGCCGACTGTAACGGATGCTGAATACGATTTATTGTATCGTGAATTAGTAACTTTGGAAGAAACTTATCCTGAACTGATCAGCGGAGACTCTCCCACTCAACGTGTCGGGGGCACTATTCTGCCTGGATTTGAAAAAGTAACTCATGATATTCCTATGCTTAGTCTGGGAAATGCTTTTGGAGAAGGAGATCTGTTGGATTTCGACAAAAGAATCCGTAAATTGACGGACAAAAAGGTTGAGTATATTTGTGAATTGAAAATAGATGGACTAGCTCTTTCTTTGAAATATGAAGATGGGAAACTGATTCAAGCAGCAACTCGTGGCGACGGAGTGGTTGGAGAAAATGTGACGCAAAACGTTCGGACGATCAAATCTGTCCCGCTGAAGTTAAAATATCCGTATTCAATAGAAGTTCGAGGTGAATGTTATATGCCGAAAACTTCTTTCGTGGAATTGAATCAGAAGCGGGAAGAAAATGGGGAAGATATCTTTGCAAACCCAAGAAATGCTGCTGCAGGAGGTCTGCGGAATTTAGATCCCAAACAAACAGCTAAACGAAACTTGAATACATTTATGTATACTGTGGCAGATTTTGGAGAAATGGAAGCTGCCAGTCAATCGGATGCACTAGATCAATTGGATAAAATCGGCATCCGTACCAATCACGAACGTCGAGTGTTTGAAACCATTGAGGAAGTTTGGGAGTATACGCAAGAATTCCAAGAACAGCGCAGTAGTTTACCTTACGACATAGACGGAATCGTGATCAAAGTGAATGAATTTAAAGCGCAAGAGGATATCGGTTTTACGATCAAAGCTCCTCGTTGGGCTATCGCATATAAATTTCCGGCTGAAGAAGCGAATACGGTGGTCAATGAAATCGAATGGACAGTTGGCAGAACGGGTGTCGTTACGCCTACAGCCATTATGAATCCTGTCCAGTTAGCCGGTACCACTGTTCAACGTGCCAGCTTGCACAATGTCGATTTGATTCGAGAACGCGATATTCGCTTGAATGATACCGTCGTGATTCATAAAGCAGGTGATATCATTCCAGAAGTGACGCGTGTAGTAGAAGACTTGCGGCCAGCAGACAGTGTCCCTTATGAATTTCCAACGCATTGTCCGGCATGCGAAAGTGAGTTGGTCCATTTGGATGAAGAGGTAGCTCTACGCTGCATCAATCCAAAATGTCCAGCACAAATCATTGAAGGATTAACACACTTTGTGTCACGTAATGCGATGAACATTGACGGTCTAGGCAACAAGGTCATTATTCAACTGTATGAAAAAGGCTTAGTCAAAGATGTAGCTGATCTCTACAGCTTGACCTATGACCAATTAGTCACATTGGATAAAATCAAAGATAAATCCGCAAATAATTTGTTGACTGCGATCAGTGCTAGTCGCAGCAATTCTTTAGAAAGACTAGTGTTCGGGCTGGGAATTCGAAATGTCGGAGCTAACGCAGCAAAATTATTGGCGGAAGAATTTGAAACGATTGAAGGATTGCAACAAGCAGACAAAGAAGCGATTATTGCTATCGAAGGTATCGGAGATATCATTGCAGAAAGTGTCGTGACGTTTTTTGAATTGCCGGAAGTAACGGATCTGATTGAAGAACTTCGGTCAAAAGGGGTCAATCTTACGTATCTTGGAAAGAAAAAAGAAACTGTAGCAGAAAGTGATTCGTATTTTAACGGGAAAACCATTGTCTTGACCGGGAAATTGACGCACTTCACCCGTGAGGAAGCTAAGGAGCGGATCGAGAATTTAGGCGGTAAAGTAACCGGAAGTGTCTCCAAAAAAACGGATTTCTTAGTTGCTGGAGAAGACGCTGGAAGCAAATTAACGAAAGCACAAAGCTTGGATGTCCCTGTATGGAATGAAGATCAATTGTTGGAAACATTAGAAGGAGAGGAATAACAGTTTGAAAAGCAAACTACTCGTTTTACTTGCAGGAAGTGTATTATTGTTGACTGCCTGTGCAACTCCTGAAGAAGAAACAGGAGAAACAACGTCAGATGGGTCACAATCAGAGTTAGCAGCAGAAGATACGACCAGTACATCGCGTCAATTATCTGATGACTATTACCGTTCGTTGATAACGGATGGGCAATATCAGCCGGGTGTGAACAGAGGTGCTTCACTTGGAACAAATTCAAATTACAATTTAAAAGCTTTTGAAACAGGATTGTTGGAGATCTCGCAAGATTATTTTTCTACGAATGACCACTTGATTCAAGAAGGACAATACCTGGATGGCGAAACAGCCAACTCATGGCTTGGAAGATATACTCCAGTAGGCGAAGGATTTGACCAATACGGAAACGCTCGAACTGTTGAAGAAGGAAACGAAAATCTTGAAGGATTGAACCCGCAACATAATGGAAGCAAATTAGAAAATGAACGAACACCGATCTATTTAAAATCTATTTTGGAACAAAATTTTACGGTACAGACAGAAAACGGCTATTCTTTGTCCGGAATCAGTATCGGGCTGGCAATGAACACGGTTGATTATTACCAGAAGGAACAATACGGTGCCAGTTTTGAAACAGACATCAGTGAAGAAGAATTGATTCAACAAGGGAAAGAAATGGCCGATAAAATCGTGGAGCGTATGCGTCAAATGGAAGGATTAGAAGATATTCCGATCGTAGTAGGAATCTTCAAACAAACTCCGCAAGATAGTTTAGCAGGCGGTACGTATGTTGCAGAGGGGGTCAGCGAAAATGGAAGTAATTCAGTAGGCGGATGGAATAAATTGTCGATGAAAAAATTGGTCTTTCCATTAGAAGGTGGGGAAAGTACGGAGCTGAATAGTTTCCAAAACTTCAAATCTGAAGTGGAAAGTTTCTTTCCTAATTTAAGCGGAGTTACTGCTGAAGCTACTTATATCGACGATACATTGGTGAAAATGAAAGTAGATTTGGTGACGCAATTCTATGGAGAAACGGAAGTCATTGCTTTTACACAACATGTGTACGATCAGGCCGTTAAATTTTTGCCGCCAAACATTCCTATTGAAGTATCCATTTCTTCCATAAATGGAATGGAAGCATTCTTAGCTCGAGAAACTGGAGAAACAGAATTTTATACTCATATATTTGACTAACAAGACATAAAACCAGCCACTCTTACTGTTATTTAAGTAAGGGTGGCTGGTTTTATGTCTCTTTGTCAAATAGCGTTGGTAAAGAAATTGGCTCTGGCCTATGGGGTTGCTGATGGAAATCCATGGGAACACCATGGTGCTGACCCTTAAAAGTAGAGTTTTTTATTATGGAGTTGATTAACTGATTTAAGTTTGTTATTTAACCGATTCAAGCCGGCCAATTTTGCTCTTAATGTTTAAATGGTGTTTTTCATCAAGGAGGTTTTATCCTTGATGTTCAAAGCGTATTTTTCATCAAGGTAATTTTAGACTTGATGTTTAAAGCGCGTTTTGATGCCGAAAACCGCGACTCAAGGTTTGCGAGCGTTGCCGAAGCCGTTGGAGCGCTAGCGACGTACGGAAATGGTATGCGCAGCGCAGCGGAGAACAAACTCCGAGTAAAAGCTGAAGCTTTAACTCGGGATTAATTCCCATTGCATCCTTTTTCATGGCTATAAGCAACCCCATATTCCTCCTGAAATTTCTAGAAATGTGTTTCTAATAGGCTTAGAGTTAAAAAGAAGGGTATTATCTATTTACCAATGGCAACTATTGTAGAACCGATTTTATCTTATTCATCATGAAAAATAAGTTGAAAAAGGATCGAAAAAAGTTCTAGGAGATTAAACAACCGTTAAATTCTCGCCATTGAAATGAAGAATTCATAGAGTCTGTACGCGGTTTGTGATATTATAGGAAGGAAGTTTTAAATCTGTGAACTTTTAGAAAGTGAGTGAAATAATAAATGACAGTAACTGAAGAAGATATCAGACACGTTGCAAAATTAGCAAAATTAGAAATCCCAGATGATGAGATTGCAAAATTCACCGATCAAATGGATAAAATCATTGAAATGGTGGAACAATTAAGTGAATTAGATACTGAACATGTACCCACTATGACACACGGAATGAGAACTTACAGTGTCATGCGTGAAGACAAAGCAGCTCCTGGTACAGATCGCGAAAAATTATTTAAAAATGTAAAATCTGAAAAAGACGGTTTAATAAAAGTTCCAGCTATGATAGACAATGCGGAAGGAGGAGCATAAGATGAGTTTATTAGATCATTCGTTAGAAGAACTTCATACCATGCTGGTCAACAAAGAAACGACAGCAGAAAAAATTATGACAGCCGTTTTTGCCCGTATTTCCGAAACAGAAGATCAAGTGGGTTCTTTCATTACATTGACAGAAGAAGAAGCTTTATTAAAAGCTCGTGAAATGGACGAAGCAGGGATTGACCCTGAAAATATTCTATCTGGATTGCCTATTGGAATCAAAGATAATATTGTTACTGAAGGAACTTTAACAACAGCTGCCAGTCGTATGTTAGAAGACTTTATTCCAGTATATAATGCAACTGTTACTGAAAAAGTAACGGATTCTGGAATGATTTCAGTTGGGAAATTAAACATGGACGAATTTGCGATGGGTGGAAGTACAGAAAACTCTTACTTCAAATTAACTCGCAACCCATGGGATTTATCTAAAGTTCCCGGTGGTTCTTCAGGTGGTTCTGCAGCAGCAGTAGCAGCTGGACAAGTTCCCGTTTCATTAGGAACGGATACCGGTGGATCCATTCGTGAACCAGCAGCCTTTACTGGTGTGGTTGGAATGAAACCAACTTATGGACGTGTATCACGTTTTGGATTGATTGCTTTCGGATCTAGTTTAGATCAAATTGGACCCTTTACGCGTAATGTAAAAGACAATGCGATTGCATTAAATGCGATCAGCGGTCACGATCCAAAAGATGCAATGAGCTCCACAAAAGAAACACCAGACTTTACCAAAGGGATTGCCGATGGCGTTAAAGGAATGAAAATTGGTGTTCCTAAAGAATACTTAGAAGATGGTCTGCAAGAAGGCGTGAAAGAAGCAGTCTTGAAAGCTATTGAAACATATAAAGAACTTGGTGCTATTATTGAAACCGTGAGCTTACCGCATTCTAAGTACGGTATTGCAGCTTACTACATTATTTCTTCTTCTGAAGCTTCTTCTAACCTACAACGCTTTGATGGCGTTCGTTATGGATATAGAGCTAAAGATGCAGAATCTTTAGAAGAGTTGTATGTTAAAACACGTACGGAAGGTTTTGGACCAGAAGTGAAACGTCGTATTATGCTGGGAACATTCTCTTTAAGTTCTGGTTTTTATGATGCCCACTTTAAACAAGCTTCTAAAGCTCGTACATTGATTCGCCAAGACTTTGAAAATGTCTTTAAAGAATACGATTTGATTTTAGGTCCAACAACAACCACAACTGCATATGGTATTGGAGAACAAGTTAATGACCCAATTGCTATGTACTTGTCAGATATCTTAACAGTACCAGTGAACTTAGCTGGAGTTCCTGCAATTTCTATCCCTTGTGGTTTCTCAGAAGGCATGCCAGTTGGATTGCAGTTGATCGGAAACCATTTCGATGAACAAACGATCTACCAAGCAGCTTATGCTTTCGAACAAGCAACAGAATTCCACAAAGCAAGACCAAACTTGTAGGAGGAGAGAAAGTACATGAATTTTGAAACAGTTATTGGACTAGAAGTCCACGTAGAATTAAAAACCGACTCTAAAATGTTCTCGCCATCTCCAGCACATTTTGGAGCTGAACCGAATACCAATACAAACGTAGTTGACTGGGGTTACCCAGGAGTTTTACCAACCATCAATAAAGGTGCTGTAGAATTTGGTATTCGTGCTGCATTAGCCTTAAATTGTGAAATTTCACAAGACACTAAATTTGACCGTAAAAATTATTTCTATCCAGATAATCCCAAAGCGTACCAAATTTCTCAATTTGACCAACCTGTTGGACATGATGGATGGATCGAAGTTGAAGTGGAAGGCAAAAAGAAAAAAATCCGTATCGAACGCGTCCACTTAGAAGAAGATGCTGGGAAAAACACTCACGGTACAGACGGCTATTCTTATGTCGATTTAAACCGTCAAGGAACTCCTTTGATTGAGATTGTTTCCGAAGCAGACATGCGTTCACCGGAAGAAGCTTACGCTTATTTAGAAGCGATTAAACAAATCATCCAATACTCTGGTGTAAGTGATGTTAAAATGGAAGAAGGTTCTATGCGTTGTGACGCCAATATCTCGATTCGTCCATTTGGTCAAGAAGAATTTGGGACGAAAACCGAATTGAAGAACTTAAACTCCTTCAACTTTGTGCGCAGAGGGTTAGCCTTTGAAGAAAAACGCCAAGAGAAAGTATTGCTAGCTGGAGGCGTTATTCAACAAGAAACGCGTCGTTACGACGAATCTACTGGTGAAACAATTTTGATGCGTGTCAAAGAAGGTTCGAGTGATTACCGCTACTTCCCTGAACCAGATCTGCCAAACTTATACATTGAAGATGAATGGATCGAACGTGTCAGAGAATCGATTCCTGAAATGCCGAAAGAACGTCGTATTCGTTACGCTAATGACTTTGGACTTTCTGAAACTGACTCGTCTCAATTAACGGCTACTAAAGAAATGTCAGACTTTTTTGAAGAAACTCTTGAAAAAGGAGCTGACGCTAAACAAGCAGCCAACTGGTTGATGGGTGAAGTATCAGCTTACTTAAACAGTGAAAAATTAGAGTTGCACGATACGAAATTGACTCCTGAAAACTTAGCAGGGATGATTAATTTGATTGCTGATGGAACTATCAGTTCAAAAATTGCGAAAAAAGTTTTCCGTGAATTGATTCTAAATGGCGGAGATGCCGGAACTGTTGTAGAAGCCAACGGTTGGGTTCAATTAAGTGATCCTGCTAAATTGTTGCCGATCATCAATGAGATTCTAGACAATAACGCACAGTCTATTGAAGATTACAAAAACGGAAAAGACCGAGCTATCGGATTCCTCGTGGGTCAAATTATGAAAGCAACTAAAGGACAAGCAAACCCTGGTGTTGTGAATAAACTGTTAAACCAAGAGTTAAGCAAACGGTAATTTGGAAAGAAGGTAGACAGATGCGTGCGAGAATTATTTATAATCCAACATCTGGGCGTGAATTATTAAAGAAAAACCTAGTTGAAATATTGCGTGTTTACGAAAGTGCTGGTTATGAAACCAGTACTTTTGCTACTACACCAGAACCTTTTTCTGCTCAAATAGAAGCCGAAAGAGCTGCTAAAGCAGGTTTCGATTTGATTGTCGCTGCTGGTGGTGACGGGACGATCAATGAAGTTGTCAATGGATTGGCTGGACTAAAAAAACGTCCTAAAATGGCTATTATTCCTGCTGGTACGACGAATGATTACGCTCGAGCATTGCACATTCCGAGAAATGATATGATCGCTGCAGCAAAAATCATTGAAAAAAAACAAACCATTCATATGGATATTGGTCAAGCGAAGACAGAAAAGCAATTGTCTTACTTTATTAATATTGGTGCTGCCGGATATCTTACTGAATTGACTTATGAAGTGCCGTCTCAATTAAAATCTGTATTTGGGTATTTAGCTTATTTTGTTAAAGGCGCAGAAATGTTGCCCCGCATTAAAGCTGTTCCTATGAAAATTGAATACGATGATGGTATTTTTGAAGAAAATGCTTCTATGTTTTTCGTGGCTTTGACCAACTCAGTAGGCGGTTTTGAGCAAATTGCGCCGGATGCCCGATTAGATGATGGGAAATTTACGTTGATTATTGTTAAAACGGCCAATTTGTTAGAAATATTCCGTTTGATAGCAGAATTATTAAATGGTGGAAAACACATCAACAGTTCTAAAATTATGTACATCAAAACGAATAAGATTAAAGCACAAACAACTGATTCAGCGCCATTGATGATCAATTTAGATGGAGAATATGGCGGAGATTCACCAGTAGAGTTCACCAATTTGCAACAGCATATTGAAATGTTTGCTGATGTTGATTTGATTCCGTATGATGTAGAAGAAAAAGATGAATTTGCAGATGATGTAGAAGAAGCTTTCTTGAAACAAGTGGAAGAATTAACTGGGGATTTGCCAGAAGAAAAATAATACACGAAAGTTTTCTTTTTAGATCACTTTCGCTTCATGCAGCACAAGAAAAACGGCCGTTGCAAATGAGAACAAGCGCACCAAAGACAGAGAATGTTTTTGAGTGGAAGGAGAAAAGGATTTGAAAAAAGACCAAACTATTCCAGTAAATAAAAACGAACAGCATACGGTTACGATTGAAGATTTAACATTTGAAGGGATGGGTGTTGGAAAAATAAATGGCTACCCGCTTTTTATTGAAGATGCTTTGCCCGGAGAAAAAGTAGAAATCAAAATTCACAAAACAGGAAAAACTTATGGTTATGGAAAAGTCATGAATCGTTTGACTTCAAGTTCTGATCGTGTACCTTTAAGAAACCAAATGTATACACGTACAGGAATTACACCATTGCAACACATGTCTTATTCGGCTCAATTAGCGTTCAAAAAACAACAAGTTGAGAATGTGATGCAGCGTATTGCAAGAATGCCTGAAGTTCCGGTATTGGACACTATCGGTATGGAAGAACCTTGGGGATACCGCAATAAAGCACAGGTTCCAGTTCGTAAGGTTGGAGATCTATTGACAACCGGTTTTTACCGTAAAAATAGTCATGACTTGATTCCGATTGAAGACTTCCTGATTCAAGATCCTAAAATCGATCAAGCGATTATTGCGGTTCGAGATATTATGCGTGAATACGGTGTTAAACCGTATAACGAAAAAGACAACACAGGGAACTTGCGCCACATTGTGGTTCGCAGAGGATACCATACTGGTGAAATGATGATCGTGTTGGTAACACGTACAGCGAAATTGTTCCCGACAAGCAAGATTATTCCAGATATTCTTGAAGCATTGCCAGAGGTTGTCAGTATCGTTCAAAACGTCAATCCAAGAGGCACAAACGTGATCTTAGGAGAAGAAGCTATCGTATTGCATGGTGAAGACAAATTTACGGATGAATTGATGGGAAATACGTTTGAGATTTCTCACCGTTCTTTCTATCAAGTCAACCCATTGCAAACGGAGAAATTGTACCAAACAGTCCTTGATTTTGCAGATATGACGGGTGAAGAAACTGTTATTGATGCTTATTGCGGTATTGGTACCATTACTCTTGCTTTGGCTAAAAAAGCTAAAGAAGTATACGGAATCGAAATCGTTGAAATGGCCGTTGAAGATGCAAAACGCAACGCTGTGTTAAATGGCGTCGAAAACGTAACTTACCAAGTTGGAGCGGCTGAAGAAGTGATGCTTGAATGGAGTCAAGAAGAACGTACGGCAGATTTACTAGTGGTAGATCCTCCACGTAAAGGATTAGAAGGACAATTTATTGATGCTGTACTTGAAATGAAACCTACTAAAATGGTGTATGTCAGCTGTAACCCAGCAACATTAGCTCGTGATGTGGCTTTACTAGCTGAAGGCGGCTATTCTGTTGAAAAAGTACAACCAGTAGATATGTTCCCACAAACTACTCATATAGAGTCGGTAACGTTGTTGACAAGAATAGAAGACTAGTAAACTTCGTATAACAAGATATGTAGTGAATGCACTAGTACTTTAAAATAGAAAGAAGCTAACTTGATTTTATTATTGAGTAGCTTCTTTTTTTTATGCCTTTATCTTCTGATATTGGTAAAGAAATTTCCTCCGACCTATGGGGCTGCTTATGAAAGCCATGGGAACACCTTGAGCTGAAAACCGCATCTCAAGGCTTGCAAGCTT
This sequence comes from Desemzia sp. FAM 23988, assembly GCF_045528365.1. Lineage (NCBI taxonomy): Bacteria > Bacillati > Bacillota > Bacilli > Lactobacillales > Carnobacteriaceae > Desemzia > Desemzia sp. FAM 23988. The sequence goes on along the minus strand of NZ_JBGQQS010000006.1, from coordinate 44,292 downwards.
CAAACTTAGCGTAACGGCTAAAGCCTAACGCTAAGTAATTCTCATTGCATCCTTATTCATGGCTATAAGCAACCCCATATTTCTCCAAAAATTTTTAGGAATGAGTAACTGAAAGGTAGAGAATTAAAAAAGATGTTATTTTACGATATCAATAGTATAACATTCTTTCTTAGGACACCAAAAGGAGCATGTTTTCACAATAATTTTGTTTGGTTTCCCTCATATGTTTTCAAATAAATCATTTTTGTTTTAGCAGAATAAGTAACGATCGTTTTATGAAGTATAGTGTAAATATGTATTGAATATACCATATCTCTATCAAAGGCAATAAAAGTTTGTTTAGAACTTTTTTGTAGTGATGCACAATTAAATCAATAAGTCCAAAGACTGCTTCTTTAAATATGAAATATTTGTTATGTTCAACAATCAAGTGAATTACAGTATAATTAGTGTATATTGGAGATGTTGTATGCTAACTAGAGCAGATATGATTAACCTAATGTACGAATATATAAGGGTTGCTGAACTTGCAAAACGAGTTTGGGAAAGGCATAGAATTTTAATAGGAAATTAAAAAGTGATTCACATCGGATGAATTGAAAGCCGGTACAAAATTATAGGAAGACGAAGAACCATTCTCATTATTAAATGATATCAAAAATAGAACTTTCATAGCTGTACTAAAGGATCTGCAGAGTGACAAGTATGTTTGATAGATCGATAAGAATTACAATAAGAAAAAGTAAAATAAAGGGAAAATGGAGAGACACTTATGGCATATGAAAAGAAAAATATAAGAGCTGTAATCGAAGAAATAAATAGTCGCAAAATTTATCTTCCGGCAATACAAAGAAAATATGTGTGGAATAATGATCAAATAACAAAGTTGATGGATTCTATCATGCTTGGATATCCTATAGGAACTTTTCTATTTTGGAAAGTTAGAAAATCAATCATTAACAAAAAAGAGTACTCAATGTACGAATTTATAAAAAATTTTCATGAAAGAGATATCTATAAAAACCCATCTGCACCACAACCATTTCCTATTGGAAGTGATGAAGAAACAATATGGGCTGTTCTTGATGGTCAACAAAGATTAACCTCTTTGTACATAGCTTTGCAAGGTAGCATGAGCAGGAAGTTACCAAACAAGCGATGGAAAAATGATGATGCATTCCCTATAAAAGAATTGTATTTAAATCTGCATAGTCAGAGAACTGATGAGGAGGATATCTCTTACGAGTTTAAATTTCTGACACAAATAGAGGCTGAAAAGCAAAAAGATGATAAACTATGGTACCTAGTTAAAGATATATTAAAGTATTCTCAAGATGAGTTAGTAACAGATTTAATTATTCCGAGCGGTTGGGCTGCGAATAAAATTGCAATGAAGAATATATCTTTGCTACATACTCGACTTGTGGGTGACGAAATAATTAACTATTTTGAAGTTCAAACGGACTATATCGACAGCGTCCTCGATATATTCGTTCGTGTGAATTCTGGTGGTACTATTTTATCGAAGAGTGATTTGTTATTCTCTACCATTGTTTCGCATTGGGACAAAGCTAGAGATGAAATAGATAAACTGCTTGCAGAAATTAATAAAATTGGTGAAGGATATAAGTTTTCCAATGATTTTATCATGCGTACTTGTCTATATCTCCTCGATATGTCCGTTACGCTTAAAGTTGAGACATTCAAGAAGGAAAGCGTATTAAAGATAAAAGATAATTGGGAGAGCATTCGTAAAGCTATCAAGGACACAGTAGATCTACTTAATGAATTCGGCTTTAATTCAGAGAATATTATATCTTATGTGGCTGTATCACCAATGGTATATTATCGTTTTAATGGTGGAAATTTTGATAATGAAAGCATTTTAGAATTAAGAAAGTATATAGTTATTGCACAGGTAAAACAGGTTTTTGGTGCAGCTACAAACTCAGCACTAACAAGTATACGAGAAGCTTTGAAAGTAGTGCCAACAGATTCATTTAGGATGAGTAATTTACTAAATGTACGCTTTACTGGTGAAAGAACATTGCGCTACACTTCTGAAGAGATAGATGCACTATTTGATACGTATGAAATTGGCGCATATACCTTTATGTTGTTATCTTTGCTTTATCCAAATTTAAAATATAGTCAGAAAGGTTTCCATCAAGATCACTTACATCCACATACCGGTTTTGAAGAGAACAAGATTGCAAGTCTTCAGCTTGCTAATGGATTAGTAATTGATGATGATAGAAAAGATGATTGGAGACGTAGAAGAAATACATTAGCGAATCTTCAATTATTAGAAGGGCGCGAGAATGTTAGAAAAAATGCAACGCCCCTAGTAGACTGGATTAAGATTCTAGAGAATAGTGAGAATGCTAAATATATGCCGGATGATTCTTCTTATGAACTATCACAATTTGAAGAGTTTATGGAAAAACGACAAAAATTAATGGGTGATGCTTTGAAAGCAATTTTACTTTAAAATTATGACTTTTCCTTATACTGATGTTGCTAGGATAATATTGAAGGTTAATTTAAAAAAAAAGGATATGTTTCGAAAAGAATTTAAGATTAATATCATAGTAGTTGGTAAACTAGAGATGAAAATAATGATAATAGTTAGGGATGGCTAAAATGGACTTTGATAAAGAAGTAATTGATAACAATGACTATAAATTAATTATACAAAATATTAATGGACTAGTAGGTTTCGAACCAGTCTCAGAATTTGATACAAAAGAATGGAAACGTTTGGAGAATCTAAATACAAGTAAAAATCTGGCTGTATTTCAACAACTTCCTAATGTGTTAAAACAAGTAAGTGATTCCCAAAAATATGAAGGTGCGTACAAAGTTGTTTTTGATAAAGGATTAGGTCAGTTACAGAAATCTGCTAATAATGTCAATTTAGTCAGAGGAAATATTGTTGAATATGGCACAAATAATAAAGTTTTAGGACAAGCTGAATGGCAACATATCTCTCCATCACAAGTAATGGGAATTTCAAACATAATTTTATCTGTTTATAATGTCTGTTCAGTTGCAACTAATCAATATTTTTTAAGTCAAATAAATACAAGTCTAAAAAGCCTGTTAGAAAATATAAATGAAATTCAAAATTTTCTCGAGGCTGACAAAAGAAGTCTGGCTGAAGCTAACACTGAATTTATAACGGAAGTATACTCAAATTTAGAGTATTATATGACTAGTTCATTGTATACACAGGCAACACTTACAAATATTCAATCTATTCGGATTAAATCATTAGCGGATGTGAAATTTTATCATAGTCAGATAAAAGATTTAAGAAGTAAAATGTCGGATAAAGATAAAAAGAAACAGATTCAAGATAACAAACATAAATTTAAAAAGAACTATTATGCGTATAATTATGCTTTGAAATCTTATAATTTAGCTATTTTAATTGAAATACTTATGTCAGGGCAATCTGATGAGGTTTGGCTAACAAAATTATTAGATAACATAATAGATAGCACGATAGAATTTGCGGAAACATATGATTTGATTCCGGAATACTTCGAAGGTCTTAGAATTTTAAAAAGTAAAGATGGAGCATGGTATAATGTATTCCCAAAAATGTTAAAAGATACTGGAGGGATGAAAATAGAATTATTGGCAACATTTGCAGAATTGAGTGCAGATTGGATATTGAATAAAGAAAATAAAAAGAAAGAAGTCAGTAAGCAAGAAAACATTTCAGAGATGCAGCAATATATAGATGACTACTCAAATCCAAAAGATTTACTTGCGATACCTTTAGCTATTGAACAATACAGTAAAATTCAAAATCAAAAGGTAGAAATATTGTATCGTGAAGAAAAAATATATATAAAAGAGTAGCATGAATTTATTTATATCGAACTTCAATTCTTTTTTCACTAAAATAATAAGGTTTATGTTTTACCGCTAATTTAGGTCCATGATATCTAAAGGATATTTTGGAATTTTTCTATTTTAAAGGTTAGCGAGATAAATTTCGTAGATATTTTTTGTTTAAAAAAATGAAATTCACCAAAATCACGTACTTTATATTGAGGAATAAAATCCTATAAAATATATTGGAGGCGTTGATTATAGAAACAATGGAGCAAAATAAGTTACTGGTAAACCTAGATAAAAAATGCATTCTAGAGCCGGCAAAATTGATTCTGTCTGGTGAAAGCAATGTTATGGCTATTTCTTTTGTTCATCCGCGATTTGGGAATCCATTTCAATATGAATTGTTTCATTTGTTGATGGATGAATGGAAAGGTGACAGGATCGCCGTAGTGGAGGACTCAAAAAATGCAAAGGAATACCTCATTGAACAAGAAGGATATACGTATCACCGAAAATACAAACACAAAATAGAACGTAGAGTTCGCAAAGAAAATGGAATCCATCTGATTACGATTCCTCCTGCAGAAGCAAACAGAATACAAAAGAGATGGGAAAAATTTATGAATCAATACGTTCTTATTAATTATGATTCACATCTGTTCATGACCATTGATCAACGGCTGTTCAGGATGAAAAATAATTTGATGCCTTACTTTATTCTTGCCCAAGCGGAACAAAAAAGTGAATTCGAAGAAGGAAGCTGGGCCGGGAATCGTATTGGGGTCGAACGTATTGACACACCTACGTTTGATAGTCTGGATTATTTTGAGATGTTTCGAATGGTCGGCGATAAAACTGCTTGTAGATTAGGTGTAGAAGATTTTAAGCGTAGATATGGCCATTAGTTGGTAAATAACTTTGATTGATAAACTGTTTTCCTTTAGCTTCACACAGCTTTTACAAGATTCTCATAAAAAACAGTTTCGTTTTTAACTCAAATTTGTTAGAATAGACTATTGTAGTCGGTTGGATAAAATAGTATAGACTAATATAAGCTAAAAAGCAGGATTTTTCTGCTTTTTATTTTTGAGATAAACATTTACACCTATAACGAGAGGGTTTTTTAGATGAAAGAGAATTTTTGGAATAAGTTGCCGCGACCGTTTTTTATTTTGGCACCGATGGAAGATGTAACAGATGTTGCTTTTCGTCATGTCATCAGTGAAGCGGGAAGACCGGACGTCTTTTTTACAGAATTTACAAACACGGTTAGTTACTGTCATCCTGAAGGAAAAGACAGTGTGCGCGGTCGTTTAACGTTTACTGAAGATGAACAACCACTGGTAGCTCACATATGGGGAGATCAACCTGAACACTTCCGTCAAATGAGTATCGGGATGGCAGAGGAAGGCTTCAGCGGAATTGATATCAACATGGGTTGTCCAGTACCTAACGTAGCAGGTAAAGGCAAGGGGAGCGGTCTTATTCAACGTCCAGAAGTAGCTGCAGAATTAATCCAAGCCGCAAAAGCTGGAGGGTTGCCAGTCAGCGTCAAAACCAGACTTGGTTACACTCATGTCGATGAGTACCGTGATTGGTTGACACATGTTTTACAACAAGACATTGCTAACTTGTCGATTCATTTGCGTACCCGAAAAGAAATGAGTAAAGGGAATGCTCACTGGGACATGATTGCAGGCATCAAAAAATTGCGTGATGAAGTGGCTCCTGATACGCTACTGACTATCAATGGAGACATTCCTGACCGTGAAACAGGATTGAAGTTAGTGGAAGAGTACGGCGTTGATGGAATTATGATCGGCCGCGGTGTCTTTACCAATCCGTATGCTTTTGAAAAAGAACCGAAAGAGCATTCCAGCAAAGAATTGTTGGACCTTTTCCGTCTGCATTTAGATTTATTTGAAAAATATTTTGCAAACGAAGAGCGTTCATTTAAACCACTACGCCGCTTTTTCAAGATATATGTTCGTGGTATTCGTGGAGCGAGCGATTTAAGAGCGCAACTGATGGAGACACAGTCCATTGATGAAGCGCGTACTTTGTTGGATGAATTTGAAGCTCAAAATGCCGATATAGCAGAACAAGGATAAACAATAAAGAGCAGTTAGACAGGGGATATACTCTCATAGTCTATCAGCTCTTTTTTATTTGCGCTATAATGGGAGGTATATAGGTAGGAGAAGGAGGAAGTATAAATGTGGAATGTAGAAACGGTCATGCAAGAGTTGGAATCATTAGGTAAGGAACGCATCAAAAAAAGGTATGTTTCAAATGGTGCTCATGAACCGGTTTTTGGCGTAGCGACAGGTGCGATGAAGCCCATGTCGAAAGCAATCAAAATCAATCAGCCTTTGGCAGAAGAATTGTATGCCACAGGGAATTATGACGCTATGTATTTTGCTGGAGTAATTGCTGATTCCAATGGGATGACAAAAGCAGATTATGATCGTTGGATAGAGGACGCTTATTTTTTTATGCTTTCGGATTATGTTATTGCAGTCACGTTGTCTGAGGCAGATATTGCTCAAGAAGTGTCGGACAAATGGATCCGGAGCGGTGAGGAGTTAAAAATGTCAGCGGGTTGGAGTTGTTATTGCTGGCTATTAGGTAGTCAAAAGGATGAAAAATTTGCTGCGAGTAAATTATCTGATATGTTGGATGAAGTAAAAAAGGAGATTCATGATTCACCTGAGAGAACCAAAGCTTCAATGAATAACTTTGTCTATACCGTTGGGATTTCTTATATGCCGCTTCATGAAAAAGCTGTTGAAACAGCCTCAGAAATTGGCTTGGTAGAAGTAAAACGCGGTAAGAAAAAACCGAGTATTCTAGACGCCGCTACAAGTATTCAAAAAGAGCTGGAACGGGGCAAATTAGGGTTCAAACGCAGATACGTCAGATGTTGATCAAATAATTGGCCAGGGTAACTTATGGTACAGTCCTCTTAGCTTGAGAAGAATGGTTTAATCTTTATGTCGCAAGTACTGCTCTATATTCCAGATACTGAATTAGTTTTGTCACGATTGTATGATGCTTTAAATTCTGTTGGCCATTTGATCATTGTCGATTTTGACAAAAATGAAGCTGTCTCATCAGAGATGATTCATAACGGCTTTGAACAAGAAGAGTTAGTTGCATTGATGAAACAAATAGGCTTCAAAAATATTCAATCGAAAGCTTTCTATCATGCAGAAAAAACATTCATGGGTAAAGATGCTTCTTTGTTTATTCTGAATGCTCAGAAATAAACTATATCATCAAGGAGGAAGAGCTGAAAATGACTGTCACAGTAAGGCAAGAAACAAAAAAAGATTATATTGAAACAGAAGCAGTGGTGGAAGAAGCCTTTAAAAACGAAGAATATACTGATCATACCGAGCACTTTTTAGTAGCGAGATTGCGAAAAAGCACGGCCTTTATTCCAGAATTATCTTTGGTGGCAGAAGAGAATAGCAGAATCGTAGGGCATGTGTTATTGACGAGGATCAGCATCGAAAATGACAGTGACAACTACGAGTCATTAGCTTTAGCTCCAGTGTCTTTTTTGCCAGATTACCAAAATCAAGGTATCGGCAGCAAATTAATTCTCGACGCTCTATCAAAGGCTAGAGAATTAGGTTATCGATCAGTTATTGTAATGGGACACGACAAGTACTATCCCCGTTTTGGATTTAAACCAGCTTCGATTTTTGGTATTGAGTCCCCATTTGAAGTGCCTGATGAAGCGTTTATGGCATTGGAATTGAAAGAAGACAGTCTGGAAAAGGTTTCAGGAAAAGTGGTTTACAGCAAGCCGTTTCAATTTTAAGCAGTGCAGCAGATCGATCTAAATCGTTAAAAACTCTCGCGATTTTCAAAAGAGAGGATTTTTTAAGAAGGAACGGTTATAGACATTAATAAATTGTTGCATTATTCATTCGTAATCAATGTTGTGATTGAAGTTAAGTGAATAAAGAGCAGGAAACACTCAGTTTATCATAAATAAAACCACTTCGAAATTCAGGTACGAGTTACCTAAAATTCGAAGTGGTTTTATTTATGGTGAACGGCTTTCTGCAACACGATCATCCAATCTGTATTGTCTTATTACAGCAGCTCGTTAACAAAAAATGTCGTGACGTCACGCATCGTGCTTGTTTTAACTAAATGTTCTTCTTCTTCATCTGTAAAGTAAATATTTGGCGTATCCTTTTGTTCTTCTGCAAACTCAGCCACGTGATCATAAGGGACAATTTGGTCTTGCGTACCATGCCAAATGTACAACGGACGACCTTGTAAGGTTTCCGGGTGCAATGATAGGTCGTAATTCGGAATCCAACTCAACAAGTCAAAATAATCTTCTGGTAAATGACGGTTGAGCCGCGTGGCATATTTTACAATGCGTTCTTGGTAAGCCAGTAATTTAGGTGACCCCATCAAGCATGCTGCTGCTTTGATTTCAGGATGATGCGTCAATAACGCGCAAGTCGTGATACCGCCCATAGATGTTCCCCCAACTCCAATGAGATCATCTACAAAACCAATTTTACGAAAATGATCAATGATAAAGCTGAATTCAAATAAATTCGAATGAATACTTTGGAAAAAAGTGAGAGAAGGGATGTTGGAAACAGGTTGTTTTCTTTCCCCATGATTTACAGCATCAGGCAACAATACTCTGAAACCTTCGTGTGCTAAATAACGGGCTTGCGTCAAATTCAATTCTTTTACAGATTGCCAACCGTGATAATAAATAATCAAAGGCAATTTTTCATTGCGTTGTTTTGTCGGGACAACTTCCAATAACGGGATGTTGCCTAAAGTTCTTTTCCGAATGGTTAATTTCAATTTATACACCTCAAAAGCATCATATCAAAAGACGATGACGAAAGGAATAAATAAAACAGTATTGACACTTATTTTTAATTAGAGAACAACTTAAAAGTTAGTTTGATGCTTGGATAATATACAATAAAAAGACTTATTAATAACAAAAATTTTTAGCTAATTGTTAAAGACGACTTAACATTTAGAGAATATCGAGCATAATAAAACTGCATAAATGAGAATGTGAAAATTTAACTTTCTGATAGAGGCAAGAGGAGATCAGCGGATGAAGAAAAAAGATGGCATTAAAATAGTTTTTTTTGTTTTATTTTCATCCATAAATACATAAAAAGAAAGAATTGAGTCCATACGCAAAAATTTTAAATGAATTTTTGTGTATTTTTAATTTGTAATCTAGAAAAGTGTGATAGGCTATTAGAAGAATAGATATAAATGAACGTTTTTTTGGAGGTTTATATGACAGCAATTTTAGAAACATTGAAACAGTATTATGGTTATGACTCCTTCCGTCCTGGACAAGAGCAATTGATCGATGCCATTCTAAGAGGGGAAGATGTTTTAGGCGTTATGCCTACAGGTGGAGGGAAATCTTTGTGTTATCAAATTCCAGCTATTTGTATGGATGGAGTGACGATCGTCATTTCTCCTTTGATCTCTTTAATGAAAGACCAAGTAGATGGTTTGCAAACGATGGGAGTGAAGGCTGCTTATATCAACAGCCAGTTGACTTTTAACGAACAAGAAAATATTTTGTACAGCGCTCTTCAAGGAGAATTGGATTTGATCTATGTCTCTCCAGAAAGACTGCAGAATGAGACATTTCTTTCCTATGCTCAGCAAATGAGAATCAATTTAGTAGCTGTTGACGAAGCGCACTGCATCTCTCAGTGGGGACATGATTTCAGACCTAGTTATCAAAATATTCCGCAGCTCATGGATGTGTTGGCCACCAGACCGCCATTTGCGGCCTTTACAGCCACTGCGACTAGACCTGTGCGAGAAGATATGGTCAATCAGTTGAAATTGAATCAGCCTTACCAATACATCTCCAGTTTTGATCGGCCAAACCTTTATTTTTCAGTGGTGAAACCAAAAAAGAAAGCCAATGAATTATTGCGTATGGTAGACAATGAAGAATCGAGTATCATTTATTGCAACACACGGAAAAATGTAGAAAAAGTCTATGAAACATTGAACAAAAAAGGGTATCCTGTAACTCTTTATCATGCGGGGATAAGCAATCATGAAAGAACGCAAAACCAAGAAGATTTCTTGTATGACCGTAAACCGATCATGGTAGCAACGAATGCATTTGGTATGGGGATAGATAAATCAAACGTAAGACGAGTGATTCATTACAATATGCCGTTGGATATGGAAAGCTATTATCAAGAAGCAGGTCGTGCCGGGAGAGATGGAGCTCCTTCTGAAGCCATTTTATTTTATTCTGGTCAAGACATCATCACCAATACTTTTTTGATCGAACAAGGAAATAATCCGCATGCTAAAGCGAATCTCAATACCATGATCACTTATTGCAAAACAGGAAGTTGCTTGCGGAAAACGATATTAAACTATTTTGACGAAATACCGGAATGGATTGAGTGCGACCATTGTTCGAATTGCGATGGTGAAATGGTCAAAACGGATGTCACTGTAGAATGCCAAAAAATCTTGTCTTGCATTTATCGGATGAATCAGACCTATGGAACGGGTCTGGTGACAGATGTTTTAAGAGGAAAAGCGACGAGTCGGATCAAACAAATGCATTTTAATGAGCTATCGACCTATGGAATAATGAAAGAATATACTGAAGGAGATATTAAGGATATCATTTCGATTATGATCAGTGAAGGATATCTGCATTTGGGCGGAGATCAATACCCTATTTTGCAATTTACGACTAAAACGAATGATTTGTTAAAAGCTACAGTTCGATTGACGATGACAAAATCATTGAAAGAAGAAACAACTGCTGCGAAAAAATCAGTAGAAAATATTGAAAATTACGATACAGGATTATTTGAATTGTTAAGAGAATTGCGTAGAGGGATTGCTCAAGAAATGGGAAAACCTCCGTTTGTGGTCTTTTCGGATAGAAGTTTGATCGATATGGCGGCTAAATTCCCAGCATCAGATACAGAATTCCTGAATATCCATGGTGTAGGAGAAGCCAAGTTAGAAGAATATGGAGAACGATTTCTTGAAGTCATCCAAACTTATGCAACAGAACAGTCTTTGGACATAGAACAACTGAGAAAAGAAAACTTGTCAGTGAAAGAAGTAGTCGTAAAACCTGGTTCTCAGTCAAGTAAGTCCTCGAAAAAAGGCGCTACTCATGAAGAAACATTATCCTATTTCAAAGAAGGTAAAACAATTGCTGAGATTGCAGTTGTTCGAGATTTATCTCCAACGACTATCGTGAATCACTTGTGCGTCTTGATTCAAGAAGGCACTGAGTTGGAGTATTCGAGATTGGTCAGTGAGGAAGCAGAAGCTGAGATAAAAGCAGCGGCAGCTGAAGTGGGCATGACTCCGCTGAAACCAATCAAAGAAGCTGTCTCAGAGTCTATTTCATATGATGAGATCAAATTTGTATTGGCAAAAATAAAAGCAGAAATGCACCATGAATAAGTAATAAGGTTATCTAAAAAAGCTAGACCAACTGAACAGTCGGTCTAGCTCTTTTAATAAGTATAGTTTATTCAGTTACTTCCTCTGAATTTTTCTCTTCGTTAGGCTTTTCTGAACCTGTTTGATCTCCATTGATTGGAGGCAACGGATCACCTTCATTGGTCGGAAGATCTGACTCTGGCGGTATTTCATCTTCCTCATCTTTGATGGTATCTTCATCTTTTACAGGTACATCTGGTGTGTTAGATTCAGAGGATTCTTTTGGCTTACTAGATTCAATACTCTCTTCAGATTCTTTTGGTTTAGGAGCTGGTTTTTTAATTGTAGAGCTGCTTGAACTAGAAGAATTAGTAGTAGATGAATTTGTTTTTTTCTTTGGTGTATAAGCAGAACTACTACTTTCTGTATATACACTCGATTCATCTTCTTCGTCTTCTGTGATTTCTTCGCTTTCTACAAGTTCTTCTTCTATTTCTTCCTCAATGATTTCTTCTTCAACAACCCATAGGCTGCTGGAAACGCTAAATCCCATCTCTGAAGCTAATTTACTTCCGCGAATTTTTAGGCGGTCAACAGACTCTAATTTGTCAAACTGGATAGGTTCGTTGGTGTCAGATTCTGCTTTGACAGTTGTTTCAAGTTCTGATGTTTTTGCGGCAGAAGTTTGTTTGCTGAAAGATTGTGTTTGATTGACTCCTATGTAAACAATTCCAAAAAATAAAAGCAGTAAAAAAATAATGATTCCATATTTTTTCATGAATTTCTCCTCTCAACGCAGTTGGTGGTAACCCAATCATATAACAAGCGGTATTCAAAAACCAGTGTTTTTACTAGTGTTTGAAAAAAATTCACGAATTAATAATTGTTGTTCGCAAATTTACGTCGTATCTAGTAAAGTTAATAGAGAACGAAAAGATAGAGGATAAAATTTTTTTGGGAGGCAGTTTATGAAAATCATTGCATTAGAAGGTTATACCACTAATCCTGGAGATTTAAGTTGGGAAGGACTAAACGAGTTAGGAGATGTAACGATTTATGATCGAACATCTTTAACTAATGAACAAGAAATTATCGACCGTATTGGCGATGCTGAAGTTGTATTGACGAATAAAGCACCTCTTACGAAAAAAGTCATTTCAGCTTGCCCATCTTTAAAGTATATCGGGGTACTCGCAACGGGGTATAATGTAGTTGATGTGAAAACAGCTCAAGAGAAGAATATTGTTGTAACCAATGTTCCTGATTACAGTACTCAATCCGTTGCACAAATGACAATTGCCTTATTATTAGAAATTTGCCAGCAAGTTGGTCATCATAACCAAGCTGTTCATGAAGGCAAATGGGAAGAACATCCAGATTGGACCTTCTTTGATTATCCTTTGATAGAATTATCTGGAAAAACCATAGGGATCATCGGGTTTGGCAGTATTGGACAAGCAACGGCTAAAATTGCTCAGGCTATGGGAATGGAAGTACTAGCGTATAATCGTAGCCAAAGTGAAGAAGGAAAGAAGCTTGCAACTTATGTAGAACTGGATGAATTATTGGAGAAATCGGATGTCATTTCCTTACACATTCCATTGGTAGAAGAAACAGAAGCATTGATCAACCAAGAAACGATTTTTAAAATGAAAGATGGAGTCATATTGCTAAATACTTCTCGTGGAGGATTATTAGATGAAGAAGCTGTTGCAGAAGCTTTGAATAATGGAAAAATATACGCAGCAGGTGTAGATGTGGTCAGTACAGAATCGATTGAAAGTACTAATCCTTTATTAAAAGCGAAGAATGTATTCGTTACACCACATATTGCATGGGCTACTAAAGAAAGTCGTGCCAGATTGATAGAGATCGCGGTTGACAATATAAAGCAATTTATCAATGGAAAGCCTGAAAACGTCGTTTCAAATTAAAAAATCATGTGTTTATAGTAGGAACAAACTGCTGGCTTAAGAGGAAATTACTCCTAAGCCAGCAGTTTCTGCTAAGTAAAAGAATAGTTTGGGTTCAAGCAAGTGATGATTTCCGTTATAATAAAATACGTCAGTGAGCAGGAACGAGGTGGAAAAATGCAAAAAATTATGATCATAGAAGATGATTTAACGATTGCCAAGAGTTTGCAGGAAGAATTAACGAAATGGAATTATGATGCATTTTATACGACAGATTTTAATCAAGTGATGGAACAATTTACAGAAACTATGCCGCAAATGGTACTGATCGATATTAAATTGCCTTACTTTAATGGTTATTACTGGTGTACAGAGATCAGGAAAATTTCTCAAGTACCTATCATTTTTATTTCTTCGCAAAATGAGCGAATGGATATTGTTATGGCGATTCAGATGGGGGCAGACGACTTTATTAGTAAACCTTTCGATTTAACGATTGCGATCGCTAAAATACAAGCCTTGTTTAGAAGGGCTTATGATTTCAACGAGAGCGATTCTTTTTTGAATCATCAAGGAGTGTATTTGAAAGTAAATGAACTGACATTACAATTTGAAGAAGAGGAATTACCCCTAACTAAAACAGAAATGAAAATATTAGAGCAATTATTTTTGCATAAAAGCGAGTTTGTTTCTCGAGAAGCGATCATGGTCAGCTTATGGGAAAATGAAGCTTTTATTGATGATAATACCTTAGCCGTCAACATTGCACGCTTAAGAAAAAAATTAGCTGGTATAGGCGTGGAGAATTTTATTGTTACCAAAAAAGGTTATGGTTACGGATTGATGAAAGGAGAATAAAATGACCAATTTAAAAGAACAGAGTGTATTGCTTAGAGCTTTTTTATCGGCTAAGCGATATGAGATAGGAATTTATTTGAGTATGGTCCTCATTTTTGGTATTTTATTTATTTTAGGACGTTTGCCTTTGGAATTTTACTTTTACGGCGTACTATTAACGGGATTTTTATTTTTGAGTTTTTTGATCATTCAATCTGTCCAGTATACTAAACGATACACAATATTGAAGTACATCGAGACCCAGCCTTTAACAGTTTTGAAAGAACTGGAGCAGTCTATAGATCCTTCAGAGAAGTACCTTTTGGGAGAAATCAATCATTTAATGACGCAGATAGAAGAATTGAGGTACAGTCAACAAGAAAAAAACACTGAGCAAATGGACTACTTCACACTATGGCTGCATCAAATCAAGACTCCTATCGCGGCAATGAGTTTATTAATGCAACAAAATAAAGAGAACCCTGTATTATCTAAAAAAGTACAACAACAACTGATTCGAGTAGAAAATTACACTCATATGGCGTTGAATTATCTGAAATTGGAGCAATCAGGGAAAGAACTAGATTTGGATAAAGTAGATTTAGATCTTGTAATCAAAAAGACACTTAAAAAGTTCTCTATTATATTTATTTACAACCGCATTACGCTGGATTACCAACCACTTGGAAAAAGTGTGTTGTCAGATGAAAAGTGGCTGCTTATTTTAGTAGAGCAGATTCTTTCAAACAGTTTAAAATACACTCCAGAAAATGGGCATATAAAAATATATATGGATCCCCTTAAAGAAAAGCAATTGATTATAGAAGACAATGGAATAGGCATCCGTTCCGAAGATTTACCTAAGATATTCGAAAAAGGGTATTCGGGATGGAATGGCAAGATCCAAGAAAAATCTACTGGGTTGGGACTTTTTTTAAGCAAAAAAATCTGTCAGCGATTAGGGCATACGCTAAACATTCAGTCCAAATTGAATCAAGGAACTATGGTGAGGATCAATTTGGATCAAGAAAAATTGGAAATTTTTTGATTAACGGCAATCTTACAAAATTGTAAGGTTGTCCATCATTTTGTAAGGATAGATAAAGGCGCCAATTGTTCTAGTAGCATACAATAGGTTTAGTTAGAACAAGAGGAGGAAATAGAATGACTTTATTAGAAGTAAATCATTTGAAAAAAACATATGCAACTCGTTTCTCAAATCAAAAAGTAGAAGCATTGAAAGATGTCAACTTTACAGTTGAAAAAGGGGAATTTGTTTCTGTGATGGGAGAATCCGGATCGGGGAAAACCACCTTATTGAACATTTTGTCTACTCTAGATACTGCAACATCTGGAGAAGTATTACTAGAAGGAAAAAACTTAGCAGATATTAAAGACAGCAAGGTATCTGAATTTAGGCGAAATGACCTTGGATTTGTGTTCCAAGATTTTAATCTGCTGGATAATTTTTCGATTAAAGACAATATTCTTTTGCCATTAGTGTTATCCAACACTCCAGTAAAAGTAATGGAAAACCGCTTATTGCCGATCGTAGAGAAATTAGGGATCGCTGAATTGATCGGGCATTACCCTTATGAAGTTTCAGGTGGACAAAAACAACGGGCAGCCGTTGCCAGGGCCTTGATCACACAACCAAAACTGATTTTAGCTGATGAGCCGACAGGTGCATTGGATTCTAAAGCCTCTCAAAGCTTGCTGGAGACGTTTGAAAATATCAATCAAGCTGGACAGACGATTATGATGGTAACGCATAGTACGCGAGCAGCAGCTCATTCCAACCGAGTATTGTTTATCCAAGATGGGGTAGTATTCAACGAAATTTATCGCGGTAACCAAACTGTCGATCAATTTATGGAAAAAATCACTCAAACTCTGATGGTATTGATCAATCGAGGTGAGCAACATGACTAAGCAATTATTTGCGAAGTTGGCTGTCAGAAATATCAAGTCCAATAAACAAATTTATGTTCCTTATATCATGTCATCGATTGCAACAGTTGCCATGTTTTACTTGATGACGTCGTTAGTGCAGAATGATTACCTGAGAGAACGTTCGAGTACTGTAGTTCAATTACTTTCGCTTGGATCAGTAATTATCGGCTTTTTTTCCTTGATTTTTATTTTGTACACGAATAGTTTTTTAATCAAAAGACGAAAGAAAGAAATCGGACTTTACGCTATTTTAGGGATGAAGAAAAAACACGTTGCGTTTGTTCTATTGATCGAATCATTGATTACGAGTATCGGAAGTATCTTTATAGGAATTATTAGTGGGCAGATTATAGGCCGATTTGTATTTTTAGGATTAAATTATGTACTAAAACTTCCAGTCAGTATGGAATATCCATTCTCTATCGAAACAGCAGGAATTACTGCGGCTGGTTTTACTGCGATTTTCTTTTTAGCTTTTTTGTATAATATCAGTCAAGTGACATTTTCAAATCCAATTCAACTGGTTAGAGGTAAACAAACAGGAGAGAAAGAGCCTAAGAGTTCGCTTCTATTGTTTCTTCTTTCATTAGTTTCTTTAGGAGCCGGCTATTGGATATCACTTTCCACTGAAGATGTGATGAGTGCGATAATTTATTTCTTTTTAGCTGTTCTCTTAGTCATTATTGGAACTTATTTATTGTTTATTTCTGGATCTATTTTCATTCTAAAAGCAATGAAAAAGAACAAGAAATTGTACTATCGTCCAAATGCTTTTATTTCTATCTCAGGTATGTTGTACCGAATGAAACAAAATGCAGTTGGATTAGCCAATATTTCTGTATTGGCCACGATGGTGATTGTAGCTGTTTCAACAACAGCAGCTATCTTTGTAGGTTCGGAAGCGTCAATAAACATACAATTCCCTTATGAAAATGAGGTTGCTATGTATGAAGCTGACTTTGAAGACATGACAAATTTTCAAGAGTTGGTTGTGAATGAAACAGAGAGAAGAGAATTGTCAATAGAGGATATAGTAGCTTACCGATACAACTCGTTAACAGGAGTTTTAGAAGGAGATGAATTTGTTTTTAAATCTAGTCTACAGGGGGATATTGTAGAGACTCAGGCGATTTTCATTCCTAAAGAGGACATTGAAAACATAACAGGTGTTTCAATAGATCTAGAAGGCAATGAAGTAGTAGTTTTAGATTCTAAGAACGAATATACCCAGCCAACTATAAAATTAGGAAAACAAGCTTACCCAGTCCACCAAATCAAAGATTCTGATATGAGCAATATAATTACCGATCAAATAGAGAGAATGTTAAGAACTGATGTTGTAGGAACTACAGTAGTGTTGACAAACGGAGCAGAAGAGATGCAGTCGATCGTAAAAGATTACGCAGAACTTTATCCAGATGATTATTTTGATGGTTTTGCTACTGTGCAATGGGATACTAGCGGTATAGCAGAAGAAAAAATGGCTTATGCCGAAGACTTGACAGATATTATCTATGATTTGGAAGAGTACTCGTTAAGTTATAGAGCTAAAGAAGTTTTACGAGAGGAATGGTATCAAATGAATGGCGGACTGTTGTTTATGGGAATATTTCTAGGAGGATTATTCACATTTGGAGCCGCTTTGATCACATACTTCAAACAAATTTCAGAAGGATACGACGATAGAGAAAAATTCCAAATCATGCAAAAAGTAGGTCTTGATGAGAAAACCATTCAAAAATCTACACGTTCCCAAATTGTATGGATGTTCTTTTTACCGTTGATATTAGCTGTTATACACACAGCTTTTGCGTTTCCGATTATCAGCAAGCTACTCTTGCTGTTCGGGTTGGTAGATCAAGGATTGATTATTTTATCAATTATAGGTGTAGTACTGTGCTTCAGTCTTTTATACTGGATCATTTATCGAGTGACTTCAAGAGTTTATTTCTCCATTGTAAAATAAAAAAACAGTTCTTTTGATGGTCACTCAGACCGTCAAAAGAACTGTTTTTTATGAATAAAGTCCGTATATTGATCCCATGGAAATAGATTTAGGATGGATATGATTAATAGAAGGTTCTACAATTTATGGCGTTGGTAAGTAAAAACTGGTTTTTCCATTCAAACCTTGTTAGAAATTCATTCTTAGAAATTTCAGGAGGAATAGGGGGTTGCTTATAGCCATGAAGAGGAGGAAAAAAAAGGAAACACTGTGGGTATACGCCCAAGCATGGTAATTACTTAGTGTTAGGCTTTAGCTGTTACACTAAGTTTGTTCTTCGCTTCGCATACCGTATCCGTACGTCGCTAACGCTCCAACGGCTTCGGCTCAAGGCGGTCCCATGGCTTTCCATAAGCAACCCCATAGGCCGGAGGAAATTTCTTTACCAACGCTAGAAGATGAAGAGCCTAATAGAAAAGGGAATATGTAAAAAAATAGCTTAACACCACAACAAATGTGGGCTAAGCTATTTTTACAATTAAAATTATTCTGCTGTTACGCCTTCTGTCCATTCAGCAACTTTGTCTTGATTTTCTTCAACCCAAGTTGCAGCTGCGTCTTCCGGATCTGTTCCTTCTTGAATGTCTAACATAATAGCTTCCATATCTGCTGTTGTCCATTCAAATTGGTCCAACACTTGGTAAGCTTCAGGCATTTCTTCTTCTAAGCCTTCACGAGCCATTGTGTTGATCGTTTCAGCTTCACCAAATGAACCTTCTGGATCTTCCAAGTATTTCAGGTCATAGCTTTGGAATTTCCAATGTGGAGACCAACCAGTAACAACAATTTCTTCTTCGTTTTCATAAGCTTGTCCTAAAGCAGTTGTCATAGCGCCAGAAGAAGAAGTTTGAACTTCCCATCCTTCTAAATTGTCATAATCTTCAACAGCTTGTTGTGTAGCAGCTACAACACCAGCACCAGGTTCGATTCCTGTAATTGTCATATCAGCTTCATCTGTTAAATCAGCAATAGAATCAACATCCATATAGGATGGAACAACTAAACCAATAGCCGCGCCTTCTAAGTTAGGGCCTAAATCAACCATTTGGTCACCGTACTCTTCAAATTGTGCACCATGAGTTCCTGGTAACCAAGCTGCTACCATTGCGTCAGCTTCTCCGCTGGCCACTGATTCCCACATAATAGCATTGTCTAATTGAGTTAATTCAACGTCATACCCTAAGTCTTCTAATACTTTACCAATAACATTTGTTGAAGCAATTTCAGTATCCCATGCAACATAAGATAATTCGATTTCTTCACCTTTACCAACAGTATCTTCTTGAGCTGTTTCATCACCTGAAGAACAAGCTGCTAATAGTAACGTTGTTCCTAATGTAGCTGTCAATCCTAGACGTTTCCAATTCATTTTTTTCAAATTAAAACTCTCCTTTTTGTACTTTTTATCCGCTATGCGGGTTGTTCGTTTGAATAATAGGGTAGTGCTTTTAGTTTGCTCTTTTAAACGCGTTGCACAAGGCAGACTCTCTAAGATTTCACTTTCTCTTTTATTTGGGAAAAGCACCCAATTAAAAGAGAAAGATGAACTCTACGAGAGTCTAAGCGCCTTGTTCCACGCTCTGTTTTATTTAGTTAACTTTTGTGTCAATCGGTCAATGATGATGGCGAGGATTACTAAGGCTAGTCCGGATACGAATCCTGATCCTACTTGGGCTCTTTGTAGAGAAGAAAGGACTTCAGAACCTAATCCTGGGGCACCGATCATTGAAGCTATAACCACCATAGATAGAGCTAACATAACGGTTTGATTAATACCTGCCATGATAGTTGATTTAGCTAGCGGCAATTCTACTTTAAATAATTTTTGTGAACCCGTGCTACCAAATGAATCCGCAGCTTCCACTAATTCTTCCGAAACTTGGCGAATACCTAAATTTGTAAAACGTACGGTAGGTGGAAGAGCGAAGATAACAGAAGCGAAAACCCCTGGTACCATACCAATCCCAAAGAAAGCTACAGCCGGAATCAAATACACAAAAGCCGGCATAGTTTGCATAAAGTCTAAAATAGGGGTAACGATCGTGCTGGCCCATTTGCTTTTAGCCATTAAGATTCCCAGTGGTACACCGATAATAACGGATATCAGACTAGAAATAATGACCAAAGTAATAGTGTTCATCAAGTCTTCCCATAGTCCTTGGTTTTGAACATACAGTAAACCGACGATTGAAAAAGCAGCCAATCCAAATTTCTTGCCAGCTGCAAAGAAACAAATAGCGGCAATCACAATAATAAATAGAAGTGGGGGAATAAGTAGTAATAAATCTGTTAAACCCTCCATAATGACTTCACTGAAAGACTGTATGAAATTAAATACTGGTTTTAAAACGGCTGTCAGCCAATCCATAAACATCTCAACATGTTCGGCAACCGGTAATTCTGGAATGTTATCTAATATACTGTTTTCCATCTTATAAAGACACCTCACTATCTTTTGCTAATGCAGCAATGACTTGACTACGAACAATGATTCCTAACAATTTACCGTCTTCTACAACAGCAACTGGAGTCGAAGCGTCATGAATAACTTCAAATATATCACTGATCAGTGTAGTGCGTTCTACAGTAGGAACATCGGTTCTTAAGACTTTATCCAATGTTTTTTCTTGTCTTTTAACAGCAACCGCAGCACCTTCGTCTGTAACGTATCCGTGTAATTTACGACTGTCGTCGATCACCAATATGTTGGAGATCCCTTCTTGTTCCATACGACGTAATGCAACGTTTGGTCCGTCTTGTCCGAGTTTTAATACAGTCGGGCGAGCCATGATATTTTCAGCAGTCAATACTCGAGCGCGATCGACATCTTCAACAAATTTTTCTACATAATCATTTGCTGGACTGGTAAGAATATCTTCTCCAGTGCCGATTTGAACAATTTCTCCATCTTTCATTAAGGCGATACGATCACCAATACGTAAAGCTTCATTCAAATCATGCGTAATAAAAATAATGGTTTTGTTCATTTTATCTTGCATTTCAACCAATTCATCTTGCATTTCCCGACGAATCAAAGGATCTAATGCTGAAAAGGCCTCATCCATTAACAAGATTTCAGGATCGTTAGCTAAAGCACGCGCTAACCCAACACGTTGTTGCATTCCTCCTGAAAGCTGACTAGGAAGCTGATCTTTATAGGCAAGTAGTCCAGCATTGTCTAATGCTTTTTCTGCACGTTGACGACGTTCAGCTTTATCCATACCTTGAATTTCCAATCCGTATTCCGTATTTTCTAATATCGTACGTTGTGGGAATAGTCCGAAGTTTTGGAAAACCATACTCATTTCTTTTCTTCTGACGTTACGTAAATCATCTTTTCCCATTTGTGAAATATTGTTTCCATCAATAAAGACATCACCTTTAGAAGGTTCAATCAGACGGTTCAGCAAACGAACGAGTGTCGATTTTCCACTTCCGGAAAGACCCATGATCACAAATATTTCTCCTTGTTCAACAGAAAAACTAGCATTATTTACACCAAGAGTGGCACCAGTTTCTTTAAGAATTTCAGCTTTTGTTTTACCTTGGCTGGCTAACTTTAAAGCTTGTTCTTCTTTTTTTCCAAAAACTTTTGATAAATTTTCAACAGTTACTTTAGGCAAAAAGGTTCAACTCCTTTGTTTATTTTAAAAACTAATGGAATCAGTTTGACGTGAAAAGCGTGCAAAAGATTGATTCCATCGTCTTTTTAAACAGTTTTTGTTTTTTTCCCGCGTCTTGAACACAATAATAACCGTAACATACATGAAACTTGTATGTAAAATAACACAAGGACGTAAATCAGAATGTTATCGTTTACTAAATGCGATATGACAGAACTCTAAGAATTTAGTGAGAAAATATGGAAGGAGCTGAATTTTCGTGCACTAAAAATTAGTAATTGCTAAACTAAAGAGAGCGAACTTGGAAAAAGACATAGTACGAAAATGCTGTATTTTATGATAAAAAGATAAAAAAAGAAAGAAAAACTCATTGACAAGCAAACGCTTTCATGATATATTTTATGTGTAAAGAGGGACATGCTAGAAACATTAGATAAGAAAAGAAAGAGCATGCCGCTCTTTAGAAGAATCTTTTTATAAGATTCTTAGGTTAACGGTTTAAGTAGAGCTGTTGACCCAAAGTATCTTAGTTGATGTACTTCGTAGATTTATAGTATTATTGAAGACATCAAACTAGGATCTACTATCATAGCAGCACGGAGTATCTCACAGCTAGATTTTTAGAAACACTATTCAAAGAACACTCTTCTAAGAATAAAGATTCAAAGAACCAAGATGTAAAAAGTTTAGTTCAGAAAATCTTAGTGACAACTATCTAGTTGTAGTAAGACCATTTATGAGAAGTGGCATCGAAAATAAAAATGTGAGTACCTGTGTTGCACATATGAGAGGAAGGAGCCTAACAGAGGTTCCTTCCTTTTTTAATCCATTCGCTTATTTTTAAAATGAATCTGTCTTTTTTTTTTTACATCCATCTTTCCTTAATGAGTATCGAAACCGCCTACGCCTATATCAATAGAAGAAAGTTGTTTTACTGAAAGGAGTTCCATATGATGAAAATAATATTGTTATTCCTACTATTTTCTTTCCCCTTACTCGTATCGTGCGAATCCTCAAAAGATGAAGAAATGCCCTCAAACAGTCAAGTTGAATCTTCAAGTGAATCCGCTGAAAAAGCCTCAGAATCTCCAAAACAATCGGAAGATGTCTCTGAAGAATTTGAACCTGCAGCCTATGAAATAATAGAAGCTTATGAAAATCTAACTTTTGAACAACCGCTCTTTTTTACTGCAGCAAGTGACCATTCGAATACTGTTTTTGTAGTCGAGCGGACTGGCAAGATTTATGCGTTTGAAAATTTACCGGATGCGGCTGAAAAAGAACTTTTTATCGATCTAAGCGATAAGATCAGTTTAGCGGGAAATGAAATGGGACTATTGGGATTGGCATTTCATCCAGAATTTAGTGAAAATGGGTATTTTTATGTGAATTACACAAATGGACAAGGAACTAAGTTGTCTCGTTTTGAAGCTGACCCATTGACTTACGAAACAGCGCTGGACAGTGAAATGACTCTGATGGAATTTCCACAACCTTATACAAATCATAATGGGGGACATATTGCTTTTGGACCAGATGGTTACTTGTATATTGGAACTGGAGATGGCGGAGGAAGCGGAGATCCGCAAAACAATGCACAATCGCTAGACGAAGTTTATGGCAAATTGCTGCGGATTGATGTAGATAGCTCAACAAATGGGTTGCCTTATGGGATTCCTAAAAATAATCCATTTGCAGGAAACGATCAAGGTTATCGAGAAGAAATTTTTGCTTATGGACTGCGTAATCCTTGGAAGTTTAGCTTTGATGTACAACGTAAATGGATATGGTTGTCGGATGTCGGACAGAATGCTATGGAAGAAATCAATCTGATAGAAACCGGCAAAAATTACGGTTGGCGTTTGATGGAAGGTACAATGGAATATGCGTCTGAGGATTCAATGGAAGAACTTGATCTGGAAGAACCTATTTGGGAATACGATCATTCTGAAGGGCAATCTATTACAGGAGGATATGTTTATAGTGGTGAAGGCAATAGCAGCCTAAAAGGGATGTATATATACGGAGATTTTGTGTCCGGAAAACTATGGGCACTTTGGGTGACGGACAATGAGTCTATAGACAATGTGGAGATTGCTGATACAGACTTAAT
Organism: Desemzia sp. FAM 23988; assembly: GCF_045528365.1. Classification (NCBI taxonomy): domain Bacteria; kingdom Bacillati; phylum Bacillota; class Bacilli; order Lactobacillales; family Carnobacteriaceae; genus Desemzia; species Desemzia sp. FAM 23988. The sequence continues at coordinate 20,538 of NZ_JBGQQS010000006.1, read as the reverse complement.
GATTTCTTCATTTGGCTTAGATGAAAAGGGAGAATTGATTATTGTAGACTTCAACGGCAAACTGTATCGCCTTCAAGAAACGAATTAATTTGTGCTGTTATATAGTCTGTTGTGATGTATATGGATGCAAAAATAAAGTATAATAAAGGTGAAAAAAGATGAACCAATAATGAGCTGGAGGAGGAATGTCCATGATAAAAAAGCTATCCTTCCTTTTGTCGTCTGTTTATTCCACACCCGCATGCTAAGGCTTGAATGAGAAAGAATGGGTGATAGAGATGATAAAAAAATTTCAACTAGTGAAAGTAATTGCAGCACTAGTTGCCTCCTTGCTGGTGATGTTTTCTTTAGCAGTGCCGGTCTTTGCAGCACCCTCTCAAGCTGTTTATCGAGTAAATACTACCACTAAAGTCGTTTCTTTCACATTTGATGACGGAAGTGATGGCGGACATATCAACGAAATCTTGGCTATTTTAGTTAAAAACAATATTAAAGCAACTTTCTTCCTTACTGGAGCCGCCACTCAACAACACCCTAATTTGATTCGCAATATTGTCAATCAAGGCCACGAGATTGGGAACCATTCCTTCAACCATCCTGATTTTACTAAAATTTCAACCACTCAAATGAAAGACCAATTGAATAGAACCGAGACCATGGTCAAAAATGCTACCGGGAAAACAACTAAGCCGCTCTTTAGACCGCCGTTTGGTGCGTCCAGTACTACCGTTTTGAATACGGTAGGAGAAATGGGATATACCAAAACGATCATGTGGACAATTGATACGGTTGATTGGCGAGGAGACTCTGCCGCAACGATGACTAATAAAGTGATTAATAACATCGTACCAGGTGCTATTGTGTTGATGCATGCAGGACAAGATACGTTTACTCCTGAAGCTTTACCCGGAATGATCAGTAAATTAAAAGCTTTGGGATATAAATTTGTGACTGTTTCTCAACTATTAACGTATCAAAGTTCTTCTACAAGTGGGAGAACACATATTGTTAAAGCAGGAGAAACATTGTACAGCATTGCGTTACGTTATGGAGTGACCGTTCAACAACTGGCAACAACCAATCGCTTGGCTAATCCGAATTTGATTCGAGTCGGGCAAGTATTGACGATTCCAGGATCTGGCGGGACAACACCTCCTCCTACTAGTCTAAGACATACTGTTCGAGCTGGAGACACACTTTATGCGATTGCACTAAGATATGGTGTAACGGTACAACAAATCGTTGCAGCAAATAAAATCACCAACCCAAGTTTGATTCGAGTCGGCCAAATATTGACGATTCCAACACGCTCTCAAACCACACCACCGCCTACGACCCCTGTCAAATATACAGTTAAAGCTGGAGATACGTTATATCGAATCGCACAAAGATACAACACGACAGCCTTAGAGATCGCGAAAGCCAATAATATGGCTAATCTCAATCTGATTCGAATCGGACAGGTATTGACAATCCCAAATTAAGCGTATCGAAATAAAAGAAAAATCCAAGAATGAGATTCTTGGATTTTTCTTTTATTTTTCGTGTACTATTTTAAAGAAAAACAGTACACTTAAAGAGATAAAAAGCGATTACAACATTTCTGTAAGAATGAAAGGAATAAATTAAATGACGTTGATTTTGGTGATTGTGTATGTGTCCTTTATCAGTTTAGGACTGCCAGATTCATTGCTGGGCTCTGCTTGGCCAGCTATGTATCAGGGGTTAGGGGTTTCGATTTCTTCAGTCAGCTGGATTTCGGTTATTACGACTGTAGGAACAGTGGTGTCCAGCTTACTAAGTGGGAGAATGTTGAAACGATTCGGTACAGGAAAAGTGACACTGGTCAGTATCTTCCTTACAGCGGTTGCTTTACTCGGTTTTGCTTTTTTACCTGCGTTTTGGTGGTTATGTGTCTTAGCGATTCCCTTAGGATTGGGAGCAGGATCGGTGGATGCGGCATTAAACAACTTTGTGGCATTATATTTCAAAGCCAGCCATATGAGTTGGTTACATAGTTTTTGGGGATTGGGAGCAACGCTCGGGCCACTGATTTTGTCTTTTTTCATTGCGCGCGGCAGTTGGGAAAACGGATATTTAACGATTGGTATTCTACAGCTGGCCTTAGTAGTGATTATAGCTACTGCATTACCTAGATGGAAGAAAATAGAGCAAGCTGACACTCGGATGGCTGCAGAAGACGAAGAGAAACAGCAATCTAAAAAAAGTGTTATCCAACAATCGAGTGTTAAATTATCGGTATTGTCTTTCTTTTTGTACAGCGCCATAGAAACGACTACTGGATTATGGAGCAGTACTTATCTCGTAGAATACAAAGCCTTACCACCTGAACTGGCAGCTCGGTGGACATCGCTGTTTTTCTTAGGAATAACGGTAGGAAGACTGGTTTCCGGCTTTTTAACCTATACGATCAACAATAAAAACTTGATTCGTATCGGACAAGTGATTTGTGCGGCTGGTAGTGTGGTATTGGTTTTGCCGTTGCCTGACTTCTTTTCAATGATTGGACTGTTGTTGGTCGGTTTAGGATGTGCGCCTATGTATCCCAGCATGATGCATGATACGCCAAATCGATTTGGCAGAAGTGCATCTCAGTCAGTCATGGGGCTGCAAGTGGCATTTGCCTATATTGGGAGTTCTATTATGCCGATTGTTTTCAGCGGATTAGTTTCAATGAATACCATTGCGCTTTTTCCCTATTATATTTTATTCAGTATCATTCTCATGATGTGGAGTTCAGAAAAAATGAACCATTATTTATTCACCAAAACCAATGATCTTTTGGGAAAATGAAGGATAAAAAAATGAAGAACGATGCATAATTAATTAAGCAGGCAGCTTTCTCTGATCAGGGAAAAGCTGCCTCTTTATTTTAATGATCAACAATTGACAAAGACAGGACTGTGTATATAGAAGGTGTATAAACCGTTTTCTTCGTAAATATGCCGCTAAGAATTTATAATAAATACAAAGCTACACTAAAACGGAGGTGGGAGAATGTTAAAGGACTTTTCATTTAAAGAAACTGCTAATCTGTATACCAATTTTAAACGCAAAGAATTAGGGGAGCGGTTAGCAAGAGCACAACGCCTAGTGAAAAATTTGGACATTCCTGTGCTGATCATTGTTGACGGCTGGGAGTCTTCTGGAAAGGGATATGTCATCAAAGACTTAGTCCGTGAATTAAATCCGAAATCTTATAAAGTGAGTGTTTTTGAAACACCAACAGAAGAAGAAAATGCGCGACCATTTTTGTGGCGTTTTTGGGAAAAAATCCCTAAAAAAGGGGATGTTGCTATTTTTGACCGCAGTTTTTATTTCAAATTATTAACGGATTTGTCGATCAATAAAGAGGAATTGGAGCAAGGAATTCAAGACATTAGTCTCATTGAAAAAGAACTGTTGGATGATAAAGCGATCATCTTGAAGTTCTTCTTGCATCAAAAAGAAAAGACGCAACAAAAAAGGATCGATGAATTGAAAAAAGATCCTTATAGAGAATTTATGATCAGTGAGCGGGATGAAGAACAGTATCAGCATTATAAAGATTATTTGGAACACTTTGAACAGGTTCTGGAAAAATCTGATTTTCCTTTCAGTCGTTGGCATATCATTTCTACGGAAGATAAAAAAGCAGCTTCTGAACAAGTATTAGGCATGTCAATAGATTTAATTCATCAAGGAATCGACCGTATCATGGGGATGAAAAATGGAGGCGTTCAGCATTTTCGGGAATACTCTGAGGTAGAAAGACCGTTAGAAAAAGTCGATTTGACTCTTAGTTTATCAGATCAGGAATACGACGAACGAAAAGATGCCCTTCAACTAGAAGCGCAACAACTGGCTTTCCAGCTCTATACTAGAAGAATACCGACTATTCTTGTTTTTGAAGGAGTGGACGCGGCTGGAAAAGGCGGTGCTATTGAACGACTGACTCGAGAAATGGACCCTCGAGGCTATGAAGTGATCACTACATCTGCGCCCAATAAGTTAGAAGAACAATACCATTATCTATGGAGATTTTATCAGAATTTTCCTAAAAGAGGAGATATCAAGATCTTTGACCGCAGCTGGTATGGTCGTGTAATGGTCGAAAGAGTGGAGGGATTTGCATCGGTTGAAGAATGGGACCGGGCATACGAAGAAATCAATCAAATGGAAGCTCAGTTGACTAATTTTGGTACGCTTGTCGTCAAGTTCTTTCTGTACATTGATAAAGAGGAACAATTACAACGCTTCAAAGATCGTGAAAACGAGCCAGATAAAGTGTACAAACTAACCGATGAAGACTGGCGAAATCGTAAAAAATGGGATGAATACATTGATTCAATGAATGAAATGCTGGTACGTACGAGTACATCAACAGCACCATGGACAATCGTAGCAGGAAAAGATAAAAAATACGCTCGTATCCAAGTGCTCGAAACGTTTATTAATCAAGCAAAAAAGATTATTGCTGAACATCAAGAATCGAATTAGGAGGAACTAAAGTGTCTAAAAACACCTATTTAGAACATCCAGAAAAATTGTATGACAAACTGATTGCCTTACGAGAAGAGGTTGTTGAAGAAGGCAATAAATTATATGACAAATGGCAACCGTTTTTAAAAAAAGAGCATAAGGAGTTAAGTGCTCGTAATTTGGCTTATTATCTAGTACTGCGGAATTATGACATCCGTAAAATCCAAGAAGGTTTAACACCGTGGGGACTATCCTCACTTGGAAGACTGGAATCCAGAGTGTTGGACAATCTAAATGCTGTTATTTTGAGCTTAGGAAAGATATTGGAAAAGGATATAGGCTCGGAACAACTGGAATATCCGTCTATCGAGTCCTACATTTCTGGAAATGAAGAATTGGAAAAGAATACAGCCACGATATTTGGAAAGAAACCAAAAGAACGATTTACCCGTATCATGGTGACACTACCCAGCGAAGCGGCAAAAGACAGCTCTCTGATAGAGAAATTAATGAAAGCAGGAATGAATGTAGGCCGCATCAATTGTGCCCATGATGACCTTAAAACATGGTCAGCCATGATTAAAACGATCCGCAAATGTGAGAAGAAATTGGGGCAAGAGTGTCAGGTACTGATGGATATTGCCGGGCCTAAAGCTCGAGTTAGCTGGACTTTTACTACATTAAAGAAACCAAAAGTAAAAGTGGGGCATAAGTTTTTATTAACGGGTGCTGAAATACCAGAAAAAGTAAATGGTATTGATTTGGTATTAGGCTGCAGTGTACCTGAAATTTTAGATGATTTAAAAAAGGGCGACCCTATAAAAATAGATGATGGAATTGTAGAAGGGATAGTGAAAGAAGTCATTGATGAGGGAGTCATGATCGAGGTCAAGAAAGTGGACTCTAAAAAAGGGGTTCGTTTAAAAGCAGAGAAAGGACTGAATTTTCCAGAATCGGAATTAAAAATGGAATTCCTTACTGACAAAGATAAACAAGATTTGGATTTTGTCTGCAAACATGCAGACATTATAGGTTTTTCATTTGTAAAAAATGCAGAAGATGTGCAGCACATTCAGGAAGAATTGCAAAAACGAATGACGGAGGAAAAGGCTCTTTCTGTTCCTTTGATGGCTAAAATAGAGACCGTTGAAGGTGTGCTGAAGTTGCCTGAAATCATAGTAGCAGCAGCCGGACAAAATCCTTTTTCCGTCATGATCGCTCGTGGGGACTTGGCAGTTGAAGCTGGTTTCTTGAGATTAGCTGAATTGCAGCAAGAGATTCTCTGGATTTGTGAAGCGGCAGACGTGCCGGTAGTATGGGGAACGCAAGTATTGGAAAATATGGTTGCCAGCGGAATCCCCACTAGAGCAGAAGTGACGGATGCAGCCCAAGGTAGTCGTTCAGAATGTGTGATGTTGAATAAAGGAGAATATTTAGTAGAAAGCGTAGACTTCTTAGCCGAAATCATTAAACAAATGCACGAGCACGAATACAAAAAGACCCCTAAATTAAGAGCATTGAGCATTGCAAAACGCGAAGTTGAAAAAGATAACTAAATCAAAAGAGGCAATCGAGGTGGACTCAATGGCAATAGTTGGAATGGAATTAATGTTTCGGATCGATGATTCGTTTTCTCTAAAAGATAAACGAAGCGTAGTCAAAAGCATGATTCATAAAATGCATGGCAAATTCAATATCAGTATAGCGGAGATTGACAAGCAGGATATGCTGAATCAGGGTGTTATTGGCATAAGTGTAGTTGGAAATGAATATCAACAATGCCATACAGTTTTAGACAGAGTGCTGGACGAAATCGAAAAAACATATGCAATAGAAGTGTATAAAATTGAACGATTTGAAGCGTGAATGAGAGATCTGCGCAACTTTTTTAAGAAAAGAGCAAAGGAACAGCGTGTAGTTCATGCGTAGCTGATTGGCTGGTTTGAGTTCGAGATTCTATTAGACTTATGCCAGCTAATTTTAGTTTTAGTCATGTTTATGAATGCTTCTGGAGAGAAAAGGGCACGCATTCGAATAGAAAACGTGGATTATTAGTCAACTGAGTATTATATGACTGCTCACTTGATTAATAAAGTACGTTTACTCTTCAAGCCGCAACCAATTAAACTATCACTTGACTAATAAAGTAGATTTATTCCTCAAGTGAACATAAGATAAAGCCCTACTTGAGGAATAAACATAACATAACCGTCATGCTGGCTATCCTAAGCACATGTTTCTCTCCATTTAATCACCATATCAAAAAAAGAGCTGGATTCAGGATAGGAATTCCTATCTTAAATCCAGCTCTTTAAAATGAAGATTATTTACCCATTTCCCCTTTTAGACGAGCTAGCTCGTCTTCAACTGCAGCAGATCCTTGAGAAGAGTATTTTTCTTCCAATGATTTTGCTGGATCTTCGGGTTCTTGGTTTAATTCAGACATGGCATTCGCTTCATCCAATCTGCGAGATGCTTTTTCTTCCATCCGTTGGAAAGCACTCATAGCACCTTCTGTTTTTCCAATAGAGTCACTGACATTATTAAGTTTTTCTTGTGTATCTGCCACAGACATTTGTGCTTTGATCATTGAACGGCGGCCTCTAAGTTTTTCAATATCCGAAGCCAATTTGTCATGCATTTGACGCATCTTTGAGGCATTTTCATGTGCGGAAGCGTATGATTTTGCCAACCCAGTCCCGATATCTTCCAATTCTTGTTTTTTAGCTAGGAAAACACGAGCATCATCATCATTACCAGCTTCAACAGCTTTTTTGGCAAAGTTTGTATATTTCATAACTTCTGCTTCATTCTCATCTACTAAGCGTTTTGATTTGGTTTCTTCAGCCATAACACCAGCGGTATTTTGTTTCACTTCTGCTAAGTCTTCCATCATGTCGCGCAGGTACTGGTCAATCATTTTTTCCGGATCTTCCATTTTGTCGATGATTGCGTTGATATTTGCACTAATGATATCTTGGAACCGATTTAAAATTGCCATGTTGCATTCCTCCTAAAAGTGGGTTTATTTTTTATTGTCGTTCTCATATTTTTTTGCCAAATCTTCTGCTGCAGAATCACCAAAAGTATCTAGAGGTTTACTCAACATTTCTTCTGTACGTTTAGCTTCTAAGTTCTTTTGTTGTTGTTTTCGTTTCCACCAAGTGTAAAGCAAGAAAATCAATATTACGATACCTAAAATGATAAAGACGGTGATCCATGGAGAGCGGGTTACTTCCATCATTCTATCTGCTGCATCACGAAACGAGTTACTGAAAAATTCTTCTTCAGTTAGACTCTCATCGTAATAATTCCTATCCAGATAGTCCAACAAAATGTCTCCGGCTTCAGTATCGATCACACTTTTTGCCTGCGTTCCAGTCACATAGTAATCCATGTAATTGCCGTAGTCAGCTTCACTTCTTTGGAAGAATACCAATAATAAATGAGCTTCATCGGTAAATAATTCATCATATAAATTTCGCGAGAATTCCTCTAGTTCAGCGCTGGTAGGTGATGTAGAACCGTTTATGTTATCTGTGATATAGACATGCGGCTGAACTCCAGTTTCATTATAGAAATGGCGTAGTCCGTCTGTCATAACGGTTTGATTACCAATCCAACCTGCTTGATCAGTGTAGTAATCAGTTTCATTTACAGAACCTTCAGGTAGTGCTTCTCGTTCTATAGTGGAACGGGTGATATCACTGCTGCCGCTGGTACCGATTGAACTGGAACCAAAGAAATACAGAATAGCTCCGATAACCAGTAAAACGATAATTAGGGTGCTGCAACCAGAGCTGCCGCAACCTCCTCCGCCGCCACCAGTACCATAATAACGTCCACTGCGGGGTCTTGAGCCATAGAAGGGACGAGTTGGAATAAAGATTGGTCTTGAAGGGCGGTTGTAACCACCTCTGTTTCTCGAAGAACCTCCAAAGCCTCCAAAACCGCCACTGCTTCCTCTGCCACTCCCGAAGCCGCCTCCGCTTCGGCCGGCTCCACCACGACTGCCCCCGAAAGATCCTCCTCCTCCGCGACTACCGCCGCCTCTACTGCCGCCACCTCTACCCATATGTGTGTCACTCCCTTAATGCAACCTAATGCTAGTATCCTAAATCTAGCACAGTGTGTTAAACGCTGTCAATTTATATGATATTGCGAAGTAACGGAAAACTCTATACCCAGTAATAATATAAGCAGTATTCACGAATATAAAAATGTACAACGTAACTTTCGCGCTATCAAACAAAAAGCAGTATAATGTAAGCAAATAACAGAGCGCCCTAAAATAGCGACTTTTTTGAAAAGCAGCAGTGCTTACTTAGGTAACTCAGGATAATGAAGAAGAGAGGTGAAAACAGATGGTAGTAAAAGCCAGTCAGCTATTTGTTAATTTACCAGTGGAAGATCTAAAAGCGTCAAAAACATTTTTCGCGCAACTAGGTTTTGGGTTTGATGAGCGTTTTTCGGATGAGAATGCAGCTTGTTTAGTTTTGGGACCTAATATGTATGTTATGTTATTGATGGAAGAATTCTTCAACAGTTTCACCCATAAAGGCGTAACAGATACCACTAAAGAAAACGAAAATATCCTAGCCATTAATCTTTCTTCTAAAGAAGAAGTAGACGAAGTATTCAATAAAGCTCTTGAAGCAGGAGGAAAAGACAAATCAAATCCTGGAGAAGAAGAAATGATGTATTTTAAACGCATCAGTGATTTAGATGGTCATTTGTGGGAAATTAGTTTTATGGATTTCAATCAATTCGATAATACAGAATATACAACCTATGGATAACTAAATAGGACAATGTGAGGAGGGGGAGACTGTTGTTGAGCCTCTTTTTTGACGCTTATTTTACGAAAAGGCGAATTTGTTGTAAAATGAGAGTATTATGTATAGAAAGTCGGGGTTAGTATGGAATCTGCAATAGATTTATGGGTCATTAAGGGAATGCCTAAGGAAACTTTAACAGATCACTTAATGAGTTACAAAAAAGATACTTTGTTCCAATTAGCTGTACAGCATCAAGTAGAGGTAAGAAAAAGTTATACTAAGGCAAAAATCACCGAGTTATTGATTCCAGTAATCAAAGAACATTTTTCAACTGAATGGAGCCACTTTTCTTCAACCGAAAAAGAAGCGTTTCTGCAACTGCAGAATGCTGAAGAAACAGAGTTTAGACAACTGCAAAAATGGATTGAAAAAGGTTATTTATTTGTATATGTAGACAGTGAACAAATAAAAATGAAAATGCCGAACGAGTGGACTGAACAAATAAGCCAAGACTCAACTGTATCAACTAGCAATGAGACAGGTAATTTTGGTTCTTTTTATCGTAACGCCGCAACTTTTAAGCAAATATTCGGCTACATAAATGTCCATTACTTAGTAACGGTTTGGAATCGGTATTATGAAACAAAATTAGAAATAGAAGAAGCTGGCAAAATGCTGAAAGAGAAGAATATCTTATCTTAATGAAAAAATCATTTGAAAAAGCATTATTTTTCTAAAAAAGGTTGCTATTACAGCAAATAATAAGATAGACTAATGAAAGATATAAAAAGGTCAGGAGTAATATTCATGAATGGTAAAGAAACAACAGCCAGCACTTCAACTAATGGGCTGGTAACATTGCTGCAATCAAACACAAAAGACGTGATGATGAATATTGCAGACAAGCACACTATAAAAGTTTACAAAAGTCATACAAAAACTAAAATGGCTGAAAGTATGAAAGAAAAGATGCTGGAAAACCTTCCTCATCTATTAAGCTCTATGGATAACAACAGTCAAGGAACGCTTAGAAAGGTTCTTTCGTTTAAAGAAAATGAAACGATTTTTGATGTCCTAGATGCTAAACCCTTAGCTGCCTTAGCTGAGTATGGATACTTATATGTGGAAGAAGAAGATGGTGAATTTCAACCTTTCTTAGCAGATGAAGTAAAAGAAATAATCGAGAGCTTAGAGGATAACGAAGAATATACAGTAAAAGTTGCTAAATACCAAGAGTTTTCAATGTATGTGACGGCATTGCTCCATTTATACGGCATGTACACAGTAGAACAATTTGTGAAGGTGTGGAATGAGCACCATAGTGAAGCCATCACTGAAGAAAATGCCAGTGAGTCTATTACTCACTTAGCGGATTGGGATATTCATTTCATCTTCAATGAGAATCTTATCACTTCGGTATTATTTGATGCAGAGGGGATTGAACAAGAAAGTCTGAAACGTATCCTTCACATAGCTTACTTCATGCCGACTATAGAAGATATTCAGTATTATGAAGACCATTGGATAAATGCGGATTTATTGCAATACTTGAACATGAAAAACTTCCTTGCTCGTAAGGAGTTTGGTGAAGATACGAAGAATATCGCTTTGTATACGATTGTTGAAGGAGCTGTTATTGGCAAATCTGGAGAAAAACTGTACCAAGATTTGACTAAGCGTGGATTCTCATTCGACAGCAAAGAAGAAGTTATGGAATTTGTGGAATTGTTTAAAGAGCTGAGAGAACATTCAAGAACTTGGCACAATCACGGTTTTACGATTCAAGAATTAGCCTCAAGCAAAATGGTTCAATCTGCTAATTTAAAACCGGTGAAACAACCTGTAACGGTGCACAAAGTTGGACGTAATGATCCATGTCCATGCGGCAGCGGTAAAAAATACAAAAAGTGTCATGGAAAATAAACAAATAGAATAGAGTTACCGAAAGGGACTGTTTCAAAATCGAGCATCCATACTCGATTTTGAAACAGTCCCTTTCTATTTTTAACACTATCCATTAAAATGAAATCAACAGATACATCCATAAAGATAAGGTGGGATGAAGATTGTGGCAAAACTTAAAACAAAAGAAACAGATCATAATGTGGATGCATTCGTAGATTCTATTGAAAATGAACAGCAGAGACAAGAAACAAAAGAATTGATCTGGATATTTAGAGAAGCGACTGGTTTTGATGCTAAGCTGTGGGGAGAAAGCATCATTGGTTTCGGTAGTTACCATTATAAATATCCTTCTGGACATGAAGGTGACAGTGCTCTAGCAAGTTTTGCTCCCCGAAAAGGAAAGTTTTCGCTTTATTTGTGGTTGAATGAAGAGAGAAAAGTTGTACTATTGAATGAGTTGGGCAAGTACACTAAAGGAAAAGGTTGCGTGTATGTCAAACGTCTATCAGATATCCACATAGATGCTTTAACGCGTTTGATCAATGAGTCTGTAGACTATTTGCAGAAAGAGCATGGCATGAACTAAAAGAAATGCGAAAGAAACGGTTGGTGGTAAACCAATCTTTGAAGGAGAAGAGAATGACAAGATTGATGATAGATTCCGACTGCGATCAAAATGAAATGATGCAAGCCAATTATGACTATGAAGTGGTGCCTTTGAGCATCACGATTGCAGAAAAATCGTATTTAGATGGTGAAGAGATCGCATTAGATACAGTCTATGATTATATGCGACAAGGAATAGTTCCCAAGACCTCGCAAATTTCAGCTGAGTCTATGATGAAAGCATTGGATAAATACGTTGCAGAAAAAGAAGATGTGATTTATTTAGCTCTATCATCGGAACTTTCAGGAACGTATAACTTAGGGTATCAAATCATGCAAAGTTATAAAGAAAAATACCCAGATTTAAAGTTTACTGCTGTAGATTCTAAAGGTGGAGCTGGTGGTAGTGCTTTGATTGCACTGCAACTGTTGCAAATGATTGAAAAAGGCTGTGCTTATGAAGAAATCGTAGACTTTGCCATATGGAGTGCGGATCATATGGAATACCACTTTACAGTGTCCAATTTAGAATGGTTGGTTAAGGGTGGACGTTTACCAAAAGTAGCAGGCCAAGTTGGAACAGCATTAAATATCAGACCTTACTTGAAGTTAGAAGAGGGCAGGATAAAAATTCAAAAATTGATTCGCGGAGAAAAAAGAGTGTTTAAACGCATTCTTAAAGATGTCCAAAATGGGGTGGGAGAGTTTACGCAGCAAACAATTGGAATTAGTCATGCAGATGATGAGGAAATCGCAAAAATAATTGGTGAAAAAATTAAAGAGATCATTCCAGAAGCCAACATAGAACTGTTCAAAATAGGAGCAGTACTCGGGCCACACATAGGGATCGGCGGAGTAGGCGTTTTCTACTATAATGAAAAATCAGAGCGCTAATCAAGGCGTTTAGCTGCCTTGATTAGCGCGTTTAAACCAGAGCGTGGAGCAAAATGTTAAGACTTACGAGAGAGTAAATTTTGGTCTGCGCAACGCATCTAAGCAGACTGGAGATAACCTCTACAGATTGTAAGATTACGAGTTATAGGCGATTTAGTTAACATTTGCTCACAAAAAAAGAGCCATTAGGAGTTGAAAACCTAATGACTCTTTTTTTGTGAGCATTTTGCAATTTAGAAACGGTCTTTTTTAAACTGATTTCTAAAGAAGTAAGCCGTAATCCCAAAAGCCAATAATTCAGCGGTCGGTACTGCAAAATAGACTCCATATAAACCAAAGAGATGAGAGAATAAAAGAATTAATGGAATGAGCACAATAATTTGCCGCATCAAATTCAAGAAACTAGCTAGACGAACCTCACCAATAGCTTGGAAATAATTGGCCCAGACAATTTGAATCCCAACTAAAGGAAATGCCAGTACCCAGATACGAATAGCAGGTACTCCTAGTTCAATGACTGCTGGTTCTTGATTAAACATCATCACTACAAATTCTGGGAAGATCTGAATCGCTAAAAAACCAAGGGTGGTAATGGCTCCACCAATAATAGATCCCATTTTCAATACTTCTTTGACACGGTCACCTTTCCTAGCTCCATAATTGTAGCTTGTGATCGGCTGCATCCCTTGTATCAATCCGGAAACAAACATGATAATCAAAGTAACAGCACTGGTAATAATACCGGCCACAGAAACGGCTACATCTCCACCATAATTTACTAAGGTATTATTTAGAACAATGTTTAATACGCTATTAGCGATTTGGAGCATAAAAGCGGGGATCCCTATAGAAAGAATAGAGATGATGTAGAATTTTTTTAAAGCCATGTTTTTGATCTTTAATTTAACATTGCTTCTAGCACTCAAAAAGTAAAACAACTGCCAAATCATAGAAAGAAACTGACCACCAATTGTGGCATAAGCAGCTCCCGCCATGCCCCAACCCAGTTGGACGATAAAGATATAGTCAAAAATAATATTGAAACCTGCCCCGATGAGCATACTAATCATAGAAACTCTAGGACTACCATCTGCCCGAGCAAAGTTATTCAGTGTCATAGCAATAGCTTGGAAGATAGCTCCATATAAAATAATACTTAAATATTCCTCTGCGTACGGTAGTACATCAGCACTAGCCCCCAAGAAAACCAAAATCGGCTCAATAAATATATTTCCGAAGATCATAAATAGAGCCCCTAAAAGAATAGCCAAGGTCAGTGCATTTCCTAAATAATGCTGCGCTTTATCGGTTTCTTTTTTACCTAAGCTAATGGAGAAAATAGTAGCTCCACCAACAGCAACCATTAACGCAAAGGCTAATAACACCAATGTTACCGGATAGGTAATCGACACAGCTGCTAAACCTAGCGAACCTAGACCAGGGGCGTTTCCAATAAATATTCTGTCTACAATATTGTAAATCCCGTTTACCATCATTCCAATAATAGCCGGAATAGCAAATTCCATTAACAATTTCGGAATTTTTTCTGTACCTAAACGGTTTTCTTCGTTCATTTAATGACCTCTTTTTCTAAAAAATAATAATACTATAAAAGTATCAATACACAGGAAGGTTGTCAATACAGAAAATGAATAATTGAAAAAGAAAAGCATAAAGCATATTATTTTAATCTTTTGCAAAGATAGTCTATACTCAAATGTGTACAAAATATTACAAAAAATAAAGGAGAGAGATGAAATGGATAATATATCGAATACTATCAGTTCAGGTTTCAACTCATTCGTTAACTTTCTGCCCACTCTATTAGGTGCGATTGCCCTATTTCTAATTGCTTGGCTGATCGCAGCATTATTAAGAAAAGGGATCCAAAAAGGCCTGCGTAAAATAGGCTTTAACAGACGTTTAGTGAAATGGGGGGTAGTACAAACCGAAGAACAAGCTAACACAACCATTGATTCAATTGGAAATGTTGTCTACTATCTTGTATGGTTATTATTCTTACCAGCAATCCTTGGTATGTTAGGTTTAACTGCGGTAGCTCAACCAATCTCTAACATGTTTGACACAGCATTGAACTTTATCCCGACGTTAATCGGTGCGGCGTTTATACTAGTTTTAGGGTACTTTGTAGCAAAATTTGTCAAGAACCTGGTTTACAACTTAGCTTTATCGCTTAACTTAGACAAATGGATGAATAAATTGAGCGGCTCAGGAGAAACTCCTGATGCAACTCCGTCACCATCACAAAAAGGTACAATTGCTAAAGTATTAGCTAACTTGGTTTTCGTAGTCATTTTAATTCCAATTGCTACTGCAGCTCTTGAGATTTTAGGAATTGAAAGTATTTCTAGACCAGTAGTAGGTGTATTGAACTCAATTTTAGCAGCCATTCCAAATGTATTAGTAGCTGTTATTCTTTTAGGCCTTGGGATCTTTATTGCTAAATTTGTAGGACAATTACTTGCTGATTTGTTACGCGGAACGGGTATCAACAGCTTGACGAAATACTTGAATACAAACGGTAAAATGAATATTGACTTAGCTAAATTAGCTGGCCAAATCGTTTCTGTAGTGATTGGTATTTTCTTCTTAGTTGAAGCACTAAATGTACTAAACTTAGAAGTTCTAAACACTATTGGAGCAGCGATTATTTCTTACTTGCCACTAGTTATTAGTGCATTAGTTATTTTAGGACTTGGTATCGTGGGAGGAACATTATTAGGAAACTTCATTTCTAGTTCTACGAAGAGCGAATTCTTTGGAGAAGCTGTGAAGTATATCTTGATTATCTTCTCAATCTTTATGGCATTAGATCAATTGCAATTTGCAACAAGCATTGTTAATACAGCCTTCATCTTCATTATGGGTGGTATTGCTGTAGCCTTTGCTATTGCCTTTGGTATTGGTGGACGTGACGTAGCGAAACGTACGCTTGAAAAAGCAAATGATAAAGCTGAACAAGAATCAAACAAATCATCAAATGATTCTACACCACCAACACTTTAAAAATGAATAGAACAAGGTACAAAGAGTCGACTCCTTAGTGAGTCGACTTTATTGTGCTTTTTTCTGCATTTTTAAGTTCAAAAGATATATTAGGTTACTTTACAAATTGCTCATTTACTTGTAGTCCATTTCAGTATAAGTGCCTTTTATGGTATAATAAGTTACGTATAAAAAGTAAGCACATGCATTTTTGTTGTTCGTAGATGACAGTCAGTGGTTGATGAATTGTATCATGTGTGGACAAATTATAGGAAAGGAAGTGGATTTTATTTGAACCCATTAACAGAAAAATTTAAGGAAGTTCTCCTCTCTGTACTTCCGATTGTCGCAATAGTATTAGCATTAAACTTTACCATCGTTCCTTTAGATACGACCGTCATTTTACGATTTATATTAGGAGCAGCTTTCATTATTACTGGACTAGCTATCTTTTTACTAGGGACCGATATTGGAATAACACCGATTGGTAATTACTTGGGAAAAGCTGTTACAAAAAGTAATAAAGTTTGGGTGGTAGTGATAGCGGGATTATTTCTAGGCTTTTTTATTTCTATTGCTGAACCGGATTTGCACATCTTAGCAAATCAAATCAATACCGTTACTGGAGGTCTAGTTCCAAGTTCCACTATTTTGGTCTCCGTTTCCATAGGAATAGCAGTCATGATGACTGTTGGAATATTGCGTATCGTCTTCAGTATTCCCTTGTTCAAAATTTTAACAGGTGTTTATCTCTTCATTTTTGTCCTCTCTCTTTTTACTTCTAGTGAGTTTTTAGCAATTTCTTTTGATGCTTCAGGTGCCACAACAGGTGCACTTACAGTACCATTTATGCTGTCTTTATCATCTGGGATTTCTGCTATGAAGAAAAATGGAAAAGCTTCAGAAAAAGACAGTTTTGGATTAGTGGCTATTTCTTCTTCAGGAGCTATTATGGCAGTGATGTTTTTAAATATCATTACTGGCCAAAATGAATTAACCGGTGAACTGCCTGTTGATTTAAATCCTTCAGGAACAGTTTGGGAACCTTTCTTCCATGAAATTCCTATCATCTCTCAAGAAATTTTTATTGCTTTGCTACCAATTGTGTTAACGTTCTTAGGATACAACTATTTGTCTTTAAAATTGCATAAACGTCCTTTAGCAAGAGTTTTGAAGGGAATAGTCTATGTATTTCTAGGATTGGTTATTTTCTTAGTTGGTGTGAATGCTGGATTTATGAACGTAGGAAGTTTAATCGGATACAATCTTGCTGGTATGGATGCTTCGATTTATTTACTTCTAATTGCTTTTGTGTTAGGATTGGTTACGATTTTAGCTGAACCGGCAGTGTACGTTTTAACTCAACAAATTGAACAAGTAACGAATGGTTATGTGAAAAGAAAAGCTGTTTTAGTAGCCTTATCTCTTGGTGTTGGTTTAGCAGTACTGCTGTCTGTTATTCGAATCATGGTACCAGGATTGGAATTGTGGCATTACTTATTACCCGGATACATTATTGCTCTTGGCTTAATGTACATTGTTCCTAAAATGTTTATCGGGATGGCATTTGATGCGGGTGGTGTTGCATCTGGTCCAATGACTGCAACCTTTATCTTAGCTTTCGTTCAAGGAGCGGCTCAATCAATTGAAGGTGCAGATGTTATACGAGATGGTTTTGGGATGATTGCCATGGTAGCCATGATGCCGATCATTACATTACAAATACTTGGGTTGATTTTTAAATTGAAATCAAAAAGGGAGGATCGTTAAAACTATGACTGAAAATCCATCAGTAAAAGAAAATATAGATTTGCTCTTTTTTATCGTCAATGACGGTATGGGGAGTGACGTCATCCGCATCGCTAAGAAAAATGGCTCTAGTGGCGGAACGGTCTTCTATGGATATGGAACAATCAATAATTTGCGCTTAAAAATGCTTGGTTTAGATAATATTCGCAAAGAAGTGGTCCTCATGCTAACGGAAGAATCAAAAAGTGAGAGCATTATGAAGGTTTTGACAGATAAATTAAAATTAGAGCGACCAAATCGTGGAATAGCTTTTGCGATTTCATTATTGAACATTCTTGGAAGACGAAATAGTACGTATGATCAAAATGCTCAAATTAGAGAGGATGACAGTGTGATGCACCAAGCCATTTTTGTGATTGTAGAGCGCGGACAAGCGGAAGAAGTTATTGATGCCGCTGTGGCAGCAGGTTCTCAAGGTGGAACAGTTATTAGCGCACGAGGATCAGGAGTTCATGAAACGAGTCGCTTATTCGGCATGGATATTGAACCTGAAAAAGAAATCGTTTTGATTTTGTCAGAGAATGATAAAGTAGACCCAATTGTTGCTTCAATCAGTAATGCGACAGAAATTGAAAAACCAGGACAAGGAATTTTATTTACCGTCGATGTAAAAGATACAAAAGGATTGTTTTAATCTAGAATCCTAAATCAACTTTAGCCGTAGCTCTAAAAGGATTTTTTGAAATCCTTTAGGGCTGCGGCTTTAAATTTTGACTATATAATAGTGTTTAGTATGGATGCTAGTCGTTCCTACTCCTCATAAGAGACAAAAATCATTACTAAAAAGAAAAATAGAGAATTCTTGGTGACAGAAAAATGATCGATTCGAATTTGCGTGTCTTTTTTGAGGGATTTTAATCCATAAAGGAACGAAAAACTTATTTACATTCCTTTTTCCGTAAACTTACACCTAAAAAGTAACGCAAACAGTTTTTGCATGCCATTTTTCAGGATTGGAGTCTCATTAGGGAACGCAAAACTTAAATAAGAAAAGCTTTTCTTTAAATTAGCAAAATCCTAGGTGCTTGCTGCAGGCACTAATTATAAAAATCCTAAACTTTTGACTTAAGGATAGGGCTTAACTAAAATTAAGAAAAGGGAATAAATAATTGTCTTGATATCACTAAGTTAAAGTTGGAGGAATGTTAAATGGCTCTGAATGAAAATGAAAGAAAAGTATTAGATGTGATTCGAGAAGATCCATTTATTTCACAACAAGATCTTGCAGATTCGATTAAATTATCTCGTTCAGCTGCTGCGAATATCATTTCGGGTTTAGTAAAAAAAGGATATCTATTAGGGAAAGCGTATGTGATTAATGAAGATCGCCCAGTAGTTTGTATTGGAGCAGCGAATATTGATAATCGCTACATCGTACAAGATAACCTCAGAGGCAACACATCCAACAATGTAAAAGTAGCTTCTTCATTGGGTGGAGGAGCGCGAAATGTTGCAGAAAATTTAGGGAGATTAGGAGAACACGTGGAATTGATTTCAGTTGTAGGCGATGATGACAACTGGGAAAGAATCAAAGAATACTCTAAGCCTTTCATGAATTTATCCCACGTCAAGGTATTGGAACAACAATCGACCGGAAATTTCATTGAAATTCTTAGCAAAGAACAAGAATTATTAGTGGGACTTGCAGATATGTCAATTTATGATTGCCTAACTCCTGAATTGCTTAACAAATGTCTCACGACTATCCAAAGAGCAAAATGTGTCGTTATAGACTTGAATTGTCCTAAAGAAACCATTGAATTTTTACAGGCCTTTACCAAACGCCACAACGTCCCATTAGTGCTGCTTACCGTATCGACGCAACAAATGGTGAACTTGCCGGATAGGTTGGATGGAATAATTTTGGTGACCAAACATAATGAAGCAGAAGCCAAATTTAAAAAGAACGTCCAAACCGATCAAGAATTAAAAGAAATGGCACAAATGTATATGAAAAAAGGAGTTAAAGAAATCATTATTTCAAAAGACAGCGAAAAAGTAGTTTGGGGAAAAGAGGGGACTGTTCGCTTTTTTGAAAACCCAAGTCCTCATAAAAGTCGGTATGAATGGGGGCAAAATGAAGCCTTTTGTGGAGCGATGATATATGCAAGATTAAATAACCGCTTTGGAGACAGTCTCACTGCAGGAATAGTTAATGGCTACCTGACACTTGAAAGCTTGCAAATTGTCCGTCCCAATCTAACTGCAGAAAGATTAAAAAAGGATATGGAAGAAATACACATTCCTGACTATGAACGCGCATAAGCATTATTTTTTCTGCTAGCTCAAAAGAGCAACTTGTGTTATCTTTTAATCAAACACAATGAATGCGAGGAAATAATCGTGAAGTATATAAAAATTATTGGGAATATGTTGTTAACGCTTGTGATAGTACTTTTTGCCATCACTGCAGCCATTAGCTTTTTTTCGGGCCTAGAAGATGAAGGATTATTCGGGTACAAAGGCTATACCGTTGTCAGCGGAAGTATGGAACCGGCTTTCTCAACTGGAGATTTTATATTCGTGGAAACAACGCCAATTGAGGAAATCGAATCAGGCGACGTAGTTACTTTTACACGTGAGGAAGAGTTCGTGACACATAGGGCTATTGAAATCAATGATACAGGTCTTGTGACCCAAGGGGATGCCAATAACATTGCGGATCAAGGAGAAGTGACCGAAGACAACTATATCGGTGAGCTGGCTCTGATTGTCCCTTATTTTGGATATGTAGTAGTCGCTACCCAGCAACCTTTAGTTTTAGGTATTCTAGTAGCTTTACTTGGTTTGTATTATGTTCTAATGTATGTTAAATCCACAAAAGAAGAGAAACCAGATACCACGGAAAACCACAACATTTAAAAGTTAAGCATTATGAGAAAATTGTTATTTTTTGTTCACAATTAAATAATATCCTAGATAATTCATAGTTTTATGAGTTTGCGCTCTAAAACCGTATTTCTTCAACATTTGTAAAGAGTTTCTTTTTTCACCCATTTGGTGCGTGAAAAAAGAACACCTTTCTGTTAATGTAGATTTGACGAAAATACAAAACAGA
>NZ_JBGQQS010000005.1:127586-142517 GCF_045528365.1 Desemzia sp. FAM 23988 | reverse complement strand
TCTGTTTTGTATTTTCGTCAAATCTACATTAACAGAAAGGTGTTCTTTTTTCACGCACCAAATGGGTGAAAAAAGAAACTCTTTACAAATGTTGAAGAAATACGGTTTTAGAGCGCAAACTCATAAAGCTATGAATTATCTAGGCTTTTGTAAGTGGAATGATCGAATTCTTCGGTTCTACATTTAATGTAGATTTTTCTCAGGAAGTAGGAGGAGAAAGCGGATTAACCATGATTGCTGGTATCAAAACTTTAGATACTAATATAGTTGGTGCTATTGTTATAGCAGGTATAGCAGTCTGGATACACGATCGCTATTTTGAGACAAAACTACCTGATTGGCTAGGTATTTTTCAGGGTTCTGCTTTAGTGATTATTATTGGCTTTTTCTTGATGATTCCTATAGCTATATTAGTGAGTTGGATTTGGCCAATGATACAAGGAGGAATCAGCTCCTTACAAACTTTCTTATCGTCTTCAGGAACCTTTGGAGTTTGGTTATATGTCTTCCTAGAGAGATTGCTAATCCCCACTGGGTTGCATCATTTCATATATCAACCATTTGCTTATGGACCAGCAATTGTCGAAGGTGGAACAACAGCCTACTGGTTAGAAAATTTAAGTACTTTTGCTTCTTCCACTGCTTCAATGAAAGAGCTGTTTCCAGAAGCAGGGTTTACATTCCACAATTATTCGAAAATTTTTGCTCCTCTTGGCATCGCTGCTGCTTTTTATGCAACAGCTAACTCTGATAAAAAGAAAAAAACTTTAGCTTTAGTCATACCTGTAACTCTTACTGCTGTTTTAGCGGGAATAACAGAACCTATTGAATTTACATTTTTATTTATCGCACCGCCGCTTTTCTTGTTACATTCTGTATTAGCTGCAACATTATCTTCTACAGCTTATATGCTAGGTCTCTCAAGTGATATGGGTGGTGGTTTAATACGTTCCATAGCACAATTCATTATCCCTATGTCGGCTAATCATATGGATCAAATCTTAATTTGGCTAGGGGTAGGACTTACATTCAGCACAATTTATTTCTTCTCTTTCAGATACTTTATCCTGAAATTTGATTATAAAACTCCAGGTAGAGAACTAGATGATGAAGTAAAAATGTACTCTAAAAAAGAATTTAAAGATAAAATGGCGAATGGAAAAGCAGGAAAGACAGCATCCGTACCATCAGTTGAAGGAGCTAATCAATATACGCCTCAAGCAATGCAATATCTAGAAGCTCTTGGTGGCAGAGATAATATTGAAAGTGTAACTAATTGTGCTACTCGTTTAAGAGTAAAAGTAAAAGATACTAGTTTACTTGCTTCAGATTCTGATTTTAAAGAAGTAGGAGCGCATGGACTAGTCAAAAAGGGAAATTCTATACAAGTCATTGTAGGACTAGATGTACCTCAAGTGAGAGACCAAGTAGATAATTTACTTTTGAACCAGGAATAACACAGTAATAAGTCATGAAAAAATGTACAGGGAATATTCCCTAAATTTGGGAGCATTTTCGAAAAAGGGTGTTTGTTCCCTAAATCAGCTAGTTATATTGTAAGGGTTATCAGGAGATGTTATAAATAAAGCAATCAGTTAATAAGAAAGGAAAGATATACAAATGGCTAAAAATTTAAAACCTCAATCTATTGTTATTGCAGGAGGGGGAAGCACTTATACTCCTGAAATCATTTTAATGTTATTAGATAATACAGATACATTACCAATCCGAAAATTAAAAATATACGATAACAATGCTGAAAGACAAAAAATAGTAGCAGATGCAGTAGAAATTATTTTAAAAGAAAAAGCTCCTGATATTGAATATGTGGCAACAACGGATCCAAAAGAGGCTTTTACCGATGTTGATTTTGTTATGGCACATATTCGAGTAGGTCTTTATGAAATGAGAGAACAAGATGAAAAAATCCCTTTGAAATACGGTGTCATTGGACAAGAAACTTGTGGACCAGGTGGGATCGCTTATGGGATGCGCTCAATTGGAGGGGTACTTGAGTTAGTAGACTATATGGAAAAATATTCACCAGATGCTTGGATGTTAAACTACTCTAACCCAGCAGCAATTGTGGCAGAAGCAACAAGAAGATTAAGACCAAATGCTAAAATTTTGAACATTTGCGACATGCCAATTGGTTTAGAAAGCAGAATGGCAAAAATTTTAGGATTAAATTCTAGAAAAGATATGAGTGTTCGTTATTATGGGTTGAATCATTTTGGCTGGTGGACAGATATTCGTGATAAAGATGGCCATGATTTGATGCCTAAATTAAAAGAATACATTTCTCAAAATGGTTATAGTTTAGAAGCTTTAGGAAGTGATCCTAAAGAAAATGACCCAAGCTGGATGTATACTTTCAGAAAAGCAAAAGATGTTTACGAATTAGATCCAAACACGTTACCAAACACTTATCTTAAATATTACTTTTTCCCAGATGAAGCTGCGGAACATTCTGATTTAAATTACACAAGAGCCAATGAGGTAATTGACGGAAGAGAAAAACGTGTCTTCGGAGAATGTATGCGTATTACAGATATGAAGACAGCTAAAGATACTAATTTTCATATTGGGGATCATGCTTCTTATATTGTTGACTTAACTAGAGCTATTGCATATAACACACATGAAAGAATGTTGTTGATTGTTCCTAATAATGGTTCAATTGTAAACTTTGACCCCTCAGCTATGGTAGAAATTCCTTGTATAGTAGGATCGAATGGCCCTGAACCACTAACACAAGGAGAAATTCCTAGATTTCAAAAAGGTTTAATGGAACAGCAAGTTGCTGTTGAAAAATTAGTTGTTGAAGCTTGGATTGAAAAATCTTATCAAAAACTATGGCAAGCATTTGCTACTTCTAAAATTGTTCCAAATGCAGCTGTGGCAAAAGAAATATTAGATGATATGATAGAAGCAAACAAAGAATACTGGCCAGAATTAGAATAAGTAAATGATTATGAAGTCGGCGAGAAAAGAAAAACTATTCTTTTCTCGTCGTTTTTTGTTGAAGAATGGAAATAAGATTGACTGATTTAGACAAAATGGGGGTACAAGTTCGATTTAAACTTGCTAAATAAGAATTACCAACTTATAGATACGACACGATGGAACCAACGGCGCTCGAAAGGGCGCTAGTATGATGATTGGCTTTCAGGTACTGCATAAGCCAAACACACATGAAAGTGCTGTGTATAAAGAAATTTTTCCATTGTACCGCAAATTAAGCCGTCAATTTTCACAAAATTTTGAGGAATTGGGCTCGTTGCAGGGGAAAATCAATTAGGAAGAAAATGTTGTAAACTAAAACAACAGCGTTGATCGTGTTTGAAACTCGATCAACGCTGTTGTTTTTTATAAGTTATTCTTTTGAACCGTCAATGTAAGCATACTTGAAGCTGCGGCTTCCAAAAGTTGGTCGGAAGATGTCTTTGACATATGGCTTTTCCAAATACGCTTCTGCAGTTTGGTAGATTGGAGCATCTACATAATGTTCGCCTAAAGCAACTTGTTCGATCTCGATCATTGTGTTCCATCGAGCCAGTTTATCATCGAATTGTTGCGTGCTTTTTTCAACCAGTTCATCAATTTCAGGGAACGAGTAGTTTCCGCGGTTGATATCTGTATCAAAGCGTTCAATAAAGTTGATAGGATCAGCGAAATCTGCCAACCAATAAGTCGTAGCTAATTCATAATTTCCAGATTTGACACTATCCAGACGCGAGTTGTCCGGCATTTGACGAATGTCGATGGTCAAACCTTCTAAGTTGGTTTGCAATTCACTTTGAAGGAATTCTGCTAATCGTTTGCTGTCTTCAGTATCCGAAGTAATCAACTCAAACGTCATTGTTTGAATGCCTAGTTCGTCTAAGCCGGCTTGCCAAGCTGCTTGAGCTTCTTCAACATTGTATTCTACAGGGTTTCCGGCATCAGTACGAAAATCAGCACCGGTTTCAGGGTTTTTGGCTAGTCCATAAGGCACGTGACCATAAATCGGTTGAGAGCCGTCTTGCAGAACATTGTTCGTGAATGCTTCGCGATTGATTGCTAGAGATATAGCTTTGCGGATATTCTCGTTTTGCAATTCTGGCACATCATGATTCATTTCAATATAATAGATCCATGCTTTGCTGTTCGTTTTAAAATTGGCATCATCCTTGTATTGAGGAACAAAATTACCGGAAATATCGATACTGTCCAGTTCTCCGGATTCAAATAAGTTGATGCCCGTTCCCACTTCTTTTACCACTTGGTTAGTGATTTCATCTAGTTTAACGGAGTCTTTATCCCAATATTCGTCATTTTTCACATATTTCCAAGAATCGCCTTCTGCAGCGCTCCAGTCTGAAAGGACGAAAGGACCATTATAGATCGTCTCATCAGCGCTCAACCCATAATTGTCTCCTTGCTCCGTCACAAACTCCCGATTTTGTGGGAAGTAACTAGGAATAGTCAATAAATCAAGGAAGTAAGGAACCGGTTGTTCTAACGTTACTTCTAATGTTTTTTCATCGATGGCTGTAACGCCTAATTCACTAACATCAGTTCCATCATTCAAAATGGATTCGGCATTCTTGATGATACCGGAGAATAGGTAGGCATATCCTGAGCCATTATTGGGATCGACCATCCGTTGCCAAGCAAACACGTAATCGTCTGCAGTGACAGGTGTTCCGCTCGACCAATTTGCATCCTCTCGTATATTGAATGTGTAGGTCAGTCCATCTTCAGATACTTCAGGAAGCTCTGCTGCATTTGCAGGAACGATCTTGCCTTCAAGATCATACGCAGTCAATCCCTCAAAAACATTGTTCATCGGAGTGAAGTTTGTTGTGGAAAGAGTGGTATCCATGGTGTCCATTTCCGATTCAGCAGCTAAATTCAAGACTTGTTCGGCATCTTGAGAAGCTGGTTGATCTTGATTGGAACCGTTGCTGCAAGCACTTAAAACAGCTAATGTGGCAAGCGATAATAAGGTTGTTAATGTGAAAGTTTTTTTCATATACTTATGGTCTCCTTCTGTAGTGTTTTCTAAGAAACGGACTTTACTCAATAGAAAATAATTATCGTTCTTCTCTTGTAAAAAAGGAAAGTTAAACGACAGAAAAGCTACATGCAAGAGAATAAGAAAACGGCTCCTATGAAAACGTCCTTGTAAGAAATAATTATAGCATAAAAAGTAAGTAAGCAGAAGGGTCTGATTCGGATAAACCAAGTCTCATGTAAGTACCATTGTCATCTCTGACATCTGTACGAAGAGCTTTTTTCTTTTTAATCAAGTTGAGTAGACAGTTTTCTTATAATTTTGAGGAATTGAGTTTGTTGAAAGAACGGATAAAAAGAGAAGAAAACATGATGAAATAGCTTCTTTAGAGTTAAATATAGGTTTGAATGAAATGTGTCAATGGTAAGCGTAATTAGAAAGTTCTACTAAAAAAATGATTTAAATTTAGAACAAAAACTATTTTTAAAGGTATAATTATATACGTTATGAAAACGTTTGTTATCAGGAGGAGTGGAGAATTATGGTAGATAAAGTAAAAAAAATAGCTCATCGAATTTTTAGTTATTTAGGAGAAATAACTAAAAAAGCATCAAAGAATATGCTAGACGAAAAGAAGGCACAATTAAAAAAGAGAATGAAAATAAGTGCAGCAGTTCTAATTGTATTTTTTATTCTCTCTTTTATCGTGACAATTGATTCTGCTAATGCACGTCAAGATGAGTTGAGTGTGCAGATTTCAGATTTACAAAAGAAAATTAATAGTAAGAATGCTTCTTACAATGTATTAGAGTCAGAAAATAACGAATTAGAAGCAAATAATAAAAAATTAAGTCTATTAAAAACGGAGTATGAAGCATATAAAGAAAAAATGACTCCCTATGAAGAACTAGAAAAATCGGAAGCAGACGCAAAAAAAGCAGAAGCAGATGCAAAAAATGCTGAGTTAAAAAAGAAAGAAGCAGAAGAAAAAGCTAAAAAAGAAGCGGAAGAAAAAGCTGCAGCAGAAGAAAAGAAAGCAAAAGCAGAAGCAGAAGCAGCGAAGAAAAAACAAGAAGAAGAAGATGAACTAGCAAGAATAGAGGCTGAAGAAGCTAAAGGATATGAAACAGGAATAACTTTTGATCAATTAGCTCGGACACCAGATGATTATTTTTATACAAAAGTGAAGTTCTCAGGTAAAGTTGTGCAAGTAATGGAAGGAGAGGGCACGACTCAAATTAGATTTGCTGTGGATGATGATTACGATAAAATTATTTATGCTGAAATTTCGTCTGATTTAACTAATAATAATCGTTTATTAGAAGATGATTATGTAACACTTTCTGGTATTTCAATGGGGCTTTTAACATATGAATCTACCATGGGAGGAGAAATAACGATTCCTTCTATTGTGGTTGATAAGATTGATAGATAAAGAGGTTCGAAAAGTACACCTCTGTTACTGAAAATGATCAGTAGCAGGGGTGTACTTTTTTTATTGGTTTACTTTTGTTAAATCCATCCGTTTACGGATCAAGTGAGCATTAAATTGACTGTCACTTGAAGAATAAAACAGGTTTACTAGTTGAGTGAGGGCAGAATGACTCGTCACTTGAGGAATAAAATGAGTTTATTAGTCAAGTGAGTGGTAAAACAGGTTTCACTTGACTAATAAAGAGTCTTTAATGTGTCATTTTGCAGTGAGAAGGAAACTAGTTGCTTTTGTTCCAACTTATTTTAGGCTAAATACCTTGCTGGTTACTTTTTTAGACGCATCGTACTAAGAAGTGCACGCCCCTAAAAGCAAAACGACTAGAGTTAGATGAGGAGCATCTAGCTCTAGTCGTTCAAGTTTTTTCGGTAAGCTGTATGCCGTGTTCCCAGCTCTTTAATCTTCAATAGTTCTTCGTTCTGTTCCGTCTAAGTCAATAATCGATTGAATAGGCTGGACGTATTCTAAAGTCCCCATGTAAGTACCGTCTTCATCTCTGACAGCTGTGTAGGTGACCATAACGAATTCGCCTCGAGCATGGAACCAGAGTGTCTCTGAATCCTTTGTACCAGTTTTGAAGTCAGCTATTAATTGTTTTACGATAGGTTGGCTTTTAGGAGGATGACAATTTTCTACTTGTCGCCCGATAGCGTTTTTAGTACGCGGAAAAAGCTTTCTGCCGGTACCGACATTAAAGTATTTCACCGTATCATTAGCATCTACAAAAGATAATTCAAGCGGAAGCAAGTTCAGCATTTTTTCCAATTCATTCGGTGTCAAATGTCCAACTTTAAAGTGAATATTGGTGTCTTTTTCACTTGTTTCGACTTCTGAATCTTCTATATCTTCAAATGTAGTCCGCTCAGGAACCCATTTAGATTCTGGACGAACAATGCAATAGCCGATTTCATCTGATTCGTCATTGATTTTGATCCAATCATCTTCATTAAAGACATCTGTAATCATAGGAATCAAAATTTCTTCTTCTTTGACAATCATTTCTTCCAACTCGTATTTTAAGGACGCGAATTCTTCTTGCAAATGATCTAGTTGATCTTGTTCAAGTGACTGTTTCACTTGTTTAAATAGAGCGCGAATTTCGTCGTCTACTCCCCACATGACTTTAGGAGGAGCTGTGATACCGTAACGCTCCATAATCGGAAACAGAGAGTTTTCCTTACGCGCATAATGATTGTCAAACTGCCAAAGAATAGACAGTTGCTTCAATAACCCGTCTTTAATCTCTGCTTCTGGTTGCAGAAGATACGCTTCCAGTAAACGACGAATGCGATCCAAACTGCTTTCGATCGCTAAATTTTCTTGTTTTAGGACATGGATGGGATGCCCAGGTTTCTTAAATTCATCTGATTGATTTTCTGGATTGTTGATGGTTCCGATAAACATAGAAGCATGGATATTGCATAATTTTTGAATATCTTCTACGACAACACCTTCCCCAAGCAATCTGCGTTCCATAACCGAGATTTCAAAGGCACTGATACCAGAAAAATGTTCTTCAAAATCTTTCTTTACCAAATCTTTGTCTTCGCCAGCATGCAATCTTAAAAGCAAATCTTTCAAAATAGATTGCCTCTGTTCTAATTCAAGGGCTCTTTTTCCTTTATGGGGATTTTCTGTCATTAGGCAATCTCCTCAACACTAAAACCATGTTCTTCCAATTGAGCAATCAAGTCAGCATGATTTAAACCGATTTGTTCCGCACCTTTATTTAAAGGCATCATTCGACCAACTGTATTCAATAAGCCGTCATTTTGTAGAGGAGTAAATCCTAGTTGGACCAAAATACCTTTTAACTCAGGGTATTGTTGAATTAATTGATAGACCGTTTCATTGAGATTGATTTTTTTCATTGTTTTCAACCTTTCAAATTAGAATGATATACTCATTCGTTACGTTATTCACAATAAGTGGTTGATTTCATTTTAAAATAAATGCTTATCATTTTCAATAAGGATAGCCGTCAGGTTTGTTAGAATATGAATTTTTTTCACAAAATAGTCATCATATAAGGGGAATTACCCATAAAGGA
This sequence comes from Desemzia sp. FAM 23988, assembly GCF_045528365.1. NCBI lineage: Bacteria > Bacillati > Bacillota > Bacilli > Lactobacillales > Carnobacteriaceae > Desemzia > Desemzia sp. FAM 23988. Next base: position 133,976 of record NZ_JBGQQS010000005.1, on the reverse strand, counting down.
CTGTCTCGAATCAAGACAGTCCAAAAATCATTCACTGATATGGTTTACATTTGCGAATCGGGGTGTTCTAACGGTTTTACAGCTGGCCCATCTAAGACAGCTCCGTTATAAGAAAAGCGCGAACCATGACAAGCGCAATCCCATGAACGTTCTGCATCATTCCAATCAAGGTTGCAGCCTAAGTGAGTGCAGACTGGAACGGTTTGATGCAGCTGACCTTGTTTATCTCGATAGGCGCCCACTTTCTTTCCATGTACATGAACTAGGCCGCCTTCATCTAGTAAAAGGTCTTCTAAATTTTTATCCGGACGTTTTAATTTGCCGGTAACAAAATCTTTTGCGACAGCTGAATTCTTTTTCAAGAAGGTTTGAGTATCGCTAAGTTTCAATTTTTTACGAGTAGGGTCAAAAAGAGAAGCATAACTGTTTTCTGTACCTAAAATAGAGTCTGCTAACAGTTTTCCGGCCATAGCTCCTGCAGACATGCCCCATTTATTGAATCCTGTAGCTACTAATACAGCCTCGGTTTGCTTCGTCATCTGTCCAATATAAGGGAGTTTATCTAGTGTTTGCAGATCTTGACTAGACCAAAGATGAAGAGGGCTTTGCGCAGCAAAATACTTTTTGCCAAAAGCGTCCAAATCTTGGTAATGAAAAATCGTTTTGCTGGAGCTTTTACCGGTTTGATGTCCTTCACCGCCAATCAATAAAAGAGGGATACCGTCAGCGCCTTGAACAGAACGGATCGAACGCGTCGGCTGTTCTGCGTTGATGTACATGCCTTCAGGAATTTTACTAGCAGTGCGCATCACCATCGCGTAAGAACGATGGATGGAGAGGCGCGTAAAATATAAGCCGTCTGCATCATTGATTGGGTAATGAGTGGCCAGAATAACTTTTTGACAGAGTATAAGAGAGTTGTTTTCGGTTAAAATCATAGGTGTCTTTTCTTTAATGACTTCTACAGCACGCGTGTGTTCATAAATTTGTCCGCCTAAGCGCACAATTTCTTGGACCAACACCGTTAAAAAACGAACCGGATCAAATTGAGCTTGGTCGTACATCACTAATGCTTCTTTGATAGGGAAAGGCAAGTCTGCTTTATCTTTGGTTAATGCTCCTTTAATCCCTAAAGTCTGGTAAGCTTCAGCTTCCTTTTCCAGTTTTTTTTGACCCTTATCCGTTTCTGCGTATACAAAAGCATCTTTTGTTTCATAAGCACAATCAATCTGCAGCTCTTCGATGAGTTGTTGGATAAAATGCAAACCATCAATATTTGCTTCATAATAAAGTTTAGCTTTTTCTTTGCCAAAGGTCTGAATCAAGTCATCATAAATCAAGCTATGCTGAGCGGTAATTTTTGCAGTTGTATGTCCAGTTACCCCGCTGATTAAACGATCAGCTTCAATGAGGACAACTTTCTTGCCAGACTTTGCTAACAGATATGCGCTGATAATGCCGACTATCCCAGCACCGACAATACCGATTTCAGTAGTATGATTTTCTTCTAAGGCTGGAAATTGAGGAGTAGCTTGCTGAGCTGTCCAAAAAGATTTAGGAAAAGGTAGGGAATCTTTGGTTCCTTGAGAATTCATTGAATCATCCTCCTTAATAAATAGGCATGAGTAAGAACAGAGAATGGGATATAGTAATCGGATGAAATTAAACGATGGTGTTCAAGCTGAGTGTAGCACTAGTGGGATAAAAATGTAAAAAGATATCATTTGTTATGCAAAGAAAAAACGAGTACAAATTTCACCAGAAAGGGTTTTACTTCTAAAAGTAAGTGGTATACTGTAAGCAGTAAATGAAAAACTTCTCATCTTAATGAGAAGGCAGAAAAAGGAGTAGACGGAATGGCACAAGAAGAACTGAAAAATCGTGCAGATGTGCAAGAAGAATTGACTTGGGACATCAGTGCATTATATGAAACAAAAGAAGATTTTGAAACAGCAATTGAAAAATTAAAAGCAGCAGTAGATAAATTTGTCCAAGATTATGAAGGCAAACTGACGGATACTGACACTATAGTGAAGGCTTTAAAAGAGTATGAACAGATTCAAGAAACAGCTGCATATACTAATCACTATGCATTTTTGCCGGCAACTACTGATTTAACGAATCCAGAGTATGTGCAGTTGTCTCGGTCGACAGACAACTTATTTGCAGAAATCGGAGCTAAATTAGCCTTTTTTGATTCTGAATTAAAACTGGCACCAACGAATGTGTTAGATGAAGTTGTTGCAGAAATACCTCGATTGGCTTCATTTATTCGCCATATTAAAGCAGACAAAAACATTCAATTGGATCCCGCTGTAGAAAAAGCGTTGGCTCAATTGTCGCCAACGTTAAATGCACCAAGTGAAATTTACGAACAAGCGCGATTGGCCGATATGGACTTTGGTTCTTTCACTGTAGAAGGGAAAGAGTATCCATTAAGTTTTGTGTTATACGAAGATTACTATATGTACCATGATGACACAGCTATTCGCCGTGCTGCATTTGATAAATTCTCGCAAGTATTGAGCCAATACCAAAATACTATCGCGACAACGTATTACACAGAAGTTCAAAAAGAAAAAACAATGGCTTCGATGCGCGGTTTTGATTCTGTGATTGACTATTTATTGTATGATCAAGAAGTCGACCGCGATTTATACAATCGCCAAATCGATACTATCATGAACGACTTAGCGCCTGTCATGCAAAAATACATCACTCATGTCAAAGAAGTACGCGGCTTAGATAAAATGACTTATGCCGATTTGAAAATTGATTTAGACCCCGAGTATTCTGTGGAAGTAACTGTTGAAAAGTCTAAAGAATTGATCGAAGATTCCATCAGTGTTCTAGGGGAAGACTATGTTAATCGTATCATGAAAGCTTATCCAGAACGCTGGGTAGATTTTGTGCAAAATAAAGGGAAGTCTACGGGTGGATTCTGTTCTTCACCTTACAAAAAGCACCCTTTCATTTTGATGTCTTGGACCAACCAATTATCAGATGCTTACACGTTGATTCACGAATTGGGACATGCTGGACAAGGGATGTTGTCTGCTGAAAACAATTCGATTTTAGGAGCAGATCCTTCATTGTATTTGATTGAAGCGCCATCTACTTTTAATGAATTGTTGCTGACAGAATCCTTGCAACGCAAGAGCGATGATGATCGTATGGATCGTTTTGTATTGACTAAAATGCTGACGAACACCTATTTCCACAACTTTATCACTCATTTGCTGGAAGCTGCTTACCAACGCGAAGTATACGAATTGATCGATGCAGGAAAGAGCTTTGATGCAGCCAAATTGAGTGATATCAAGCGTTCTGTATTGGAACGATTCTGGGGAGATGCAGTAGAAATCAATCCAGGAGCAGAATTGACTTGGATGCGTCAAGTCCACTATTACATGGGCTTGTATTCATACACTTACTCAGCAGGATTGACAATTGCTACTCAAGCCTTCTTGCGTGTCAAAGAAGAGGGAGAGAGTGCTGTCCAAGATTGGTTGAAATTCTTAGCATTAGGAGATCAATACACATCTGCTGAAGCTGCAGCTGTTGCCGGAGTAGATATCACTACTTCAAAACCCTTAGATGACACTATTCAATACTTGAATGAATCAGTAGATCGAATTATTGATTTGAGTTCACATTTGAATTAAAAGGATAGTTACAGGGAGTTAGAATGCTGGATGATTAAAATAAGAACAAGATGGACTCAAGAAATTTTTTTAGGGATCCAAGCGGTAACGTTTATCTTTTTAGTGATGCAAACACAGTTGGGGGATTATGGGAACATAGCCATTAGTTTAACGTTGCTTACCAGTTGTTTAGGGTTATTTATGGTTGCCTTTTCCGTTTTTAGTATTCCCGCTGAAAAGAAGAGCAAAATGATCTTACTCAGTATTTTTTGCCTCTCCTTGCTGTCGATTGGCTGGATCGTCATCTCAGCGTTTATCCAATTCATTGTAGAAAGTATGCCGTAAACAAAAAAGGAGGATTGTCTCATTTTCGAGACAGTCCTCCTTTTTTGACGAATAGTTTTGATAAAGCAACGAACTTTATCAGTAGCCTGTCTCAGGTACTCAAAAATAAGGGGTCTATTTTTGAGCAGCTGCAACAGCTGCTCGGATACCCAAAAGATAACTTTCTGCTCCAAAGCCCGAAATCTGTCCTGTTACGATATCGGAAAAGACGGATTTTTTACGGAATTCTTCGCGAGAATGAATATTGGACATATGTATTTCTACGATAGGGACAGTCAATACATCTAATGCATCACGGATAGCGTAGCTGTAATGTGTCCAAGCACCAGCGTTCAGGACCACTCCGTCAGCTCCGGTCAAAAAGGCTTCGTGTATTTTTTCCACCATTTCGCCTTCATGGTTTGTTTGGAAAGTTTCGACTTCAATACTTAACTCGTTCGCTAATTCTTGAATATTTTCATTGATTTCATCAAGGGTAGTCATGCCATACTGTTTTGGATCACGTTTCCCGAATAAATTATGGTTTACACCATGCAACATAAATAATTTTGTCATAATAGCCGCTCCTTTTAGTTAGAAGGAAAAGTTCCATGTATTAAGGACAGTTCCTATCAGATGAATCAATTGTATCGTACTTAAAGTTTCAACTCCACCAGATTCTATAGTGAAAGTTTTTTTATTTGCTGACCCTTTTTACTATACCTGTCGTAGTAATCATGATATACTTTAATTACTACGACAGATGAAGTAAATGAGGTGAGGTTTTGGTTACAAGTGATGTCATGCGGGGATTTAATAGTTTGATTATTTTGTCTATTTTGATGAAGGAGGATAATTATGGTTATCAAATCTCAAATTTGATAAAAGAGAAGACCGATGGTGAATATATGATGAAAGAAACGACGTTGTATTCTGCGTTTAATCGTCTGGAAAAGCAAGCGTTGATTCAGTCTTATTCTAAATCCGAAACAAAAGGAAAGCCGCGCACGTATTACAAAATCACCCCTCTTGGTATCGAAGAATATTTTGAAAAACTGGTGGAATGGGAAGCAGTTCAGACCATCATTCAAAGGTTTATTAAGGAGGAGAAAAAGTAATGGATACGATACAAAATTATGTAGAGTCGGTTTTTGTCAATTTGCCAAGGACTCCTGAAATGATGAGACTAAAAGAAGAAATGCTCAGCAATATGGAAGATAAATATTTTGAATTGAAAGAGTCGGGTCGGAGTGAAAATGAGGCTATTGGAACAGTTCTGGCTGACTTTGGGAATATTGATGAGATCATAGAGGAGTACGAATTGGAACAGGAAGATGAAAATAATGATGTGATTTACTTTTCGGAAGAAGAAGCAGACGCATTCTTAAATCATCGTACCAAATTTGCGATGGGAATTGCTTTAGGCGTTTTCCTATGTATCTTAGCTCCGGCTATATTGCTGCTTTTACAAGGGATATATCATTTGGTTCCCTTCCTTCAGTTTATATCTGAAGATACCATGAGCGTTCTATCTTTGATTCCTTTTTTCTTGATGATCGCCGTTGCAGTGGGGATGTTTATTGTGTTAGGAATGAAAGAAGACCAATATAAACTGGAATACCGTTCGATCACATTGGAACGATCCATTCGGAACTATTTGCAAAGAGAGAAGACGGAGTTTCAGCCTAGATTTGCCAAAGCAATTGCTTCAGGAGTCGTCTTATGTATTTTAGCTCCGGTATCCTTATTGATTGCTACTCTTTTTTTAGGAGATGAAAATGGGTTAGCGGTTGTTTTCTTGCTGAGTTTTGTAGCTGCTGGAGTGTTTCTGTTTGTTTTCTACGGCATTCAGTATGCTACCTATGAAAGGCTGCTTGCAGAAGGAGACTACACTCCTGAAAAATTAAAAGTAGAAAAAACTTCTGAAAATATTGCGGGGATCGTATTTCCCATAGCAGGTGGAATCTATGTCATATCCGGTTTTCTATTTGATGCTTGGGGAACAGCATGGATCATTTTTCCCATTGCAGGTATCTGTTTTGCAATTTTTTCAGCGGTATACCATAGTTATTTGACGATGAAACAGAAAAGGTAGACTGTTCAGCAGCTGGTTCTCCACTATTTGATGGTGGTAATAGTCACAAAAAGAGTGCAGTGTGTTCTTTGCTGCATATACCATGCTGACAAGCTTTGAGCCATAGTTTTTGGCTCAAGGGTAATGGCTCCCAAAAGTTAGAGTAAGATCTAAGTTTTTTGGGGCCTTTTTTTATGGCAAAGTAAAGTTTAATGAAGTATTTAAGCTGCATGATGAACGAAGAAACAGTATTTCTCATCCATTTTAGGTGTAGAACATCAAGGAAGTAAGTTGCATGATGAATAAAGGTGTTTGAACATCAAGGAAGTAATCTTCATGATGAAGAAT